>JAJUGC010000061.1 GCA_029268325.1 Gammaproteobacteria bacterium
GGGCAGAAGGCGCTCTACCTGGACTTGTCGCCGGCCTTCCTGGTGACCCTCAATCACCTGGAAAGGCAGCGTTACATGCAGGTTTTTGTAACGGCCCTGGCCCGTGATCCCAAAGCCCTGCGGGTGATGGAGCAGCACCTGCCGTTGATCCGCCATGAGCTGAACTTGCTGTTCGGGGGGCAGGATTTTGAAGTTCTCCTGACAGACGAAGGGAAGCAGGCCTTGAGACAGGAGTCCAAAGACCTCATCAATGAACTTCTGAGGCGGGAGTCACCTGGCGCGACTATCGAGCAGGTGCTATTCACTAACTTCGTCATGCAGTAGATGCCATATGCAGGATCTATTATCACAAGATGAAATCGACGCCCTCTTGCATGGGGTGGACGATGGAGAGATCGAAACCGAAGACGATACCGACTATACCGGTGTCCGGGTCTATGATCTAACCAGCCAGGATCGGATCGTCCGTGGTCGGATGCCGACCTTGGAAATGATCAATGAACGTTTTGCCCGCTACACCCGGATTAGTCTGTTTAACCTGTTGCGCCGCACTGCAGACGTGGCCTCGGGCGGTATCCAGATCCTCAAGTTTGGCGAATACATTCATACCCTGTACGTTCCGACTAGTCTGAACCTGGTGAAGATTCGCCCCTTACGGGGGACGAGTCTGTTCATCCTGGATGCCAAGTTGGTGTTCAAACTGGTGGACAACTTTTTCGGCGGTGACGGCCGGCACGCCAAGATTGAGGGGCGGGAATTTACCCCGACCGAGATCCGGATCGTGCAAATGGTGTTGGAGCAGGTCTTCCAGGACATGAAAGAGGCCTGGAATGCGGTGATGAAGGTGGACTTCGAGTACATCAACTCGGAGGTCAACCCTGCCATGGCTAACATCGTCAGCCCCAGCGAGGTGGTGGTAGTCAGTACCTTCCACATAGAGCTGGACGGGGGTGGCGGCGATATGCACGTGGCCATTCCCTATTCCATGATCGAGCCGATCCGGGAAGTGCTTGATGCCGGTGTGCAAAGTGATGTGGACGATGTGGACGAACGCTGGATCAATGCCCTGCAGCAGGACATCATGGAAGCCAAGGTGCCCATCAATGCCACCGTGGTCGAGCGCAAGATTTCCCTGCGTGAGGTTGCCAAATTCAAGCCCGGGGATGTGATTCCGGTGGAAATGCCGGAGTGTGTAACCCTAAAGGCCAATGGGGTTCCGGTTTTTCGAGCCAAGCTGGGCTCTAGCAATGAAAATCTGGCACTGAAAATTATCGAACGAGTCAAACGTCCCAGTGGGTCACTGGGTAAGGAGTCGGAATGGCTGAAAACGAACGACCACAAGACGATCTGACACCGGAAAACACCAACAACAGCGAGGATTCGCTGGCGGATGAGTGGGCTGCGGCCTTGCAGGAGCAAACCGGCGCAAGCACCAACCTGGACGATGAATGGGCGGCCGCTCTGGCGGAAGCAGAGGCTGCCGAACAGAAAACCAGTTCATCTGCGAGTGGCGGTATGCAGCAGAACAATGTGAAAACGGCTCCCCTGGAAAGTTTCGATGGGGAGGAAGAGCAAGACTCCCGGACACCGCCGGATTTGGATGTGATCCTGGATATTCCGGTGACCATTTCCATGGAGGTTGGCAATACCCAGATTGCGATCCGTAACCTGCTGCAATTGAACCAGGGATCGGTCATTGAGTTGGATCGCCTGGCGGGGGAGCCCCTGGATGTCCTGGTGAATGGTACCTTGATTGCCCACGGAGAGGTGGTCATGGTGAACGAGAAGTTCGGCATCCGCCTGACCGACGTGGTCAGCCCTTCCGAGCGAATCAAGAAGCTGCGCTGATGAACCGGAAGACTATCCAGAGAACTTGGTTGGCCTTGGGCCTGGGAGCGGCCCTGGCGTTGGGCAACAGTGCCTGGAGCCAGGAAGAAGGGACTGCCGCCTCGCAGCCGCAGGCAGGGGAAGTTGTGGCTCCCCAGGAACCGAACGGGGCCAGTCCGGAGGGCGCAGAGGCTGCTCCGGATGTTCAGCCAGAGATACCGGCAGCATATGCTGAGGCGACCGCGCCGGCTTCGGAACCGGCGCTTAAACGTGGCCAGCCGCCACATCCGGCCAGTGGCAAGACCCTGTTTAACGTGATGGCCGCGCTGGTTGCGGTGATCGTGATGATCTTTGCCACCGGTTGGCTGCTCAAGCGGTTCTCCGGGTTCAGCACCTTGAACAACCGGCACTTGAAGATCCACGCCTCCCTGTCGGTTGGAGCCCGTGAGCGGATTGTCTTGATTGAAGTCGGCGGTGAGCAGATTCTGGTCGGCGTCACCCCGCAACAGATCAACCATCTGCATACCCTGAAAGAGCCTGTGGTTAGCCCCGCCGCTCCGGCCCAGGGCGAGTTTGCACAACGCCTGCAGGCGATTCTCCGTAAGGGCAAGACGGAATGAAGTTGAGTCGATTGATCCCCTTGGGGATGGTGCTGCTGGCTGCTTTGGGGGGGAGCCAGGGGGCCTGGGCCCAGGCCGGTATTCCTGCTTTTAGCATGGAAACACTTCCGGATGGTACCGAAGAGTACTCGGTAACCATCCAGGTTCTGGCGCTGATGACGGCGCTGACCTTTATTCCGGCTTTCTTGATGATGGCGACGTCCTTTACCCGCATCATCATTGTGTTTGCCATCCTGCGCCAGGCCATAGGGCTGCAGCAAACGCCGTCCAACCAGATCCTGATAGGTATTGCCCTGTTCCTGACCTTTTTCGTCATGGCCCCGGTGTTCGACCGGATTAACGAAACCGCTTTGCAACCTTACCTCAACGAAGAAGTCGGCTCCCTGGAAGCCTTGCAGCGGGCCTCGCTGCCCATGCGGGATTTCATGCTGGCCCAAACCAGGGAGGATGACCTGGCCCTGTTTATCCGCCTGGCGGGCGATACCCGGTATGAATCCCCCGAGCAGGTTCCCTTTACGGTCCTGATGCCGGCCTTCGTTACCAGTGAACTCAAGACTGCCTTTCAAATCGGCTTCTTGCTGTTTATTCCATTTCTCATCATCGACTTGGTGGTTGCCAGTGTCCTGATGGCCATGGGGATGATGATGCTGTCGCCACTGATTATTTCCCTGCCGTTCAAGATCATGCTGTTTGTTCTGGTGGATGGCTGGGCGCTGATTATTGGAACCTTGGCCGCCAGTTTCGGCGTGTAGTGCCTATGAGTCCGGTCATCGCCCATGAAAAAACACAAAAGGGGGAGGTAGCCCATGACGCCTGAAGTGACCCTCGATATTTTCCGGGAGGCGCTGTTCCTCATCGTGTTGATCGTTTGCGTGATCATCCTGCCCAGCTTGATCGTGGGGCTGATCGTGAGCGTGTTCCAGGCCGCCACCCAGATCAACGAACAGACTTTAAGTTTCCTGCCGCGGTTGATTGTAACCCTGTTGATGGTGATCTTTGCCGGGCCCTGGATGCTGCAGCAACTGATGGAATATACCAACCGGCTGATCATGGAGATTCCGGCGCTGATTGGATAGCGCCGGATACTGTAGGGGGTCTTCATGCCGGAGTGGAGCAGTCTTGAAATCAGCAGCTGGGTTGGGCGTCACCTCTGGCCGCTGTTTCGTATTGCCAGTTTCCTGATGATCGTTCCTCTCTTTGGTAACCAGGTGGTGCCGATGCGGGTAAGGCTGGGCCTGGCCCTGTTGCTGACCATGGTCGTGGTGCCCAACCTGGGGCCTATGCCTTTGGTTGATGCGCTGTCCTGGCAATCCGTGGAGATTATCCTGTACCAGGTCATGGTCGGCGTCGGGATGGGGTTTATGGTGATGGTCCTGTTCCAGTTGTTTGTGGTGGCCGGGCAGATTATCGCCATGCAGATGGGCCTAGGGTTTGCCTCCATGATGGATCCGGGCAACGGCGTGTCGGTCACCGTGCTCTCCCAGTTCTACCTGATGCTGGTGAGCCTGGTGTTCCTGGGGATGAATGGCCATTTGGTGATGATTGAGGTGCTGGTGGAGAGCTTCCGCACCATTCCCATTGGGCAGCAGGGCTTTGCGAGCGAGGGGCTGGTCCAGTTGTTTTCCATGTTGAGCTGGATGTTTGTTGGCGCCTTGATGATTGCACTGCCGGTGGTGACCGCCTTGCTGATCGTGAATATTGCTTTCGGTGTGATGACCCGGGCGGCGCCCCAAATGAACATTTTCAGCCTTGGTTTTCCCGTCACCCTGATCTTCGGCCTGTTTGTGGTCTGGGTCAGCATGAGCGGCTTTTTGCCCCAGTTTCAACTGTTGACGGAAGAGATGTTTGCGATGCTCAAGTTCGTCATCGGCTCTTACTAAGGGCATGGCCTGGTAGAAATAGATCGTGGCAGAAGAGAACGACAGCAGTCAGGACAAAACCGAAGAGGCCACCCCCCGAAAACTTGAAAAGGCTCGGGAGGAGGGCCAGGCTCCGCGTTCCAAGGAGCTCAGCACCATGGCTGTGCTCATGGCGGGGGCGGCGGGCTTGCTGATGTTCGGCAATATGATTGCCAGGGCCCTGGAAGATGCCATGAAGCATAGCTTCCAGATCCCCCGCGAAGCCATCTTCGATACCAAGCAGATGGTGATCTATCTGGCTCAGGCAACGGCAGAGGCGGCCTGGGCGCTCGGGCCCTTTATGGCGCTCTTGCTGCTTGCAGCCATTGTCGGACCCATTGGCTTGGGGGGCTGGCTCTTTTCCGGCAAGGCGGCGATGCCCAAGTTCAGCCGCCTGGATCCCCTGAAAGGCCTCAAGCGCATGTTTTCCCTGAAGTCGCTGGTGGAGCTGGGCAAGGCCATCCTTAAAGTCTTGCTGGTGGGCACGGTAGCGATCCTGGTCCTGAAGGCCTGGACGCCCGACCTGCTACAAATTGGCATGGAGCCGATCAAGCAGGCCATGCAGCACGCTACCATGACCGTGGCCTGGGCGTTTTTGATCATGTCGGCGGCAACCATTGTGATTGCGGCAATTGATGTACCCTTCCAGCTCTTCGATTACAAGAAGAACATGCGGATGACCAAGCAGGAGGTCAAGGACGAATACAAGGATACGGAAGGGAAGCCCGAAGTGAAGGGGCGCTTGCGCCAGCTGCAGCGGGAGATGGCCTATCGCCGCATGATGCAGGACGTGCCGACGGCCGATGTGGTGATCACCAACCCGACCCACTATGCCGTGGCCCTCAAGTACGATGGCAAATCCATGGGTGCGCCCATTGTCGTGGCCAAGGGGGCCGATCATATTTCCTTCAAGATCCGGGAAGTGGCAGCCGCCAACAATGTGGAGATCCTGAGTTCACCGCCGCTGGCCCGGGCGGTCTACCACAGCACGGAAATCGGCGACGAAATTCCCGCCGGCCTTTACATGGCGGTGGCACAAGTGCTGGCCTATGTCTTCCAGTTGCGCCAGTTCCGTAAAGGGCAGGGGCCGCGTCCGGACAAACTGCGGGATGTGCCCATTCCCGAGGATCTGCGTCGGGATAGCTAAAGAAATGGTAAGTTTAAATTTCCGGCCACAGCTGCAAGAATAAGGGACGTAGATCACCGGACCTGGATGCGGCAAGTTTATCGGCCCGTATTCAGTGGTGGCTCTGCCAGACTTTCTCAGATTTCCCTGTAGTTGTGTGTCATTCTGGTCCTGTCTTGCCGTCATTGGATCCGAACTTTTTTTGACATGCACCTCTCAATGCCAGGAACGGCGTGCTCCTCTGGCAGTCCTTCCCTCCGGGTATCACTCACTGCGTTCACTTAGAAGTCTTAAAGTAGCGTATCAAGTCATTCTTTCGGAATAAGAACCAAATGATGAGCACGTTTAAGAAACTAACCGCCAGTGTGTTTGTGTTGTCCCTGACGGCTTGCGCGAGCCAAGCGCCCCAGTCAAACGTTGGTTTGGCTTCCCTTTCTTCCATGTCCCCTGCATCCTATGACACCACTGTGGCAGACGACCGGGTCGTTCGTCTGGAATTGGAGCCGAAAGCCAAGGAAGAGCCTGGTCTGCTGGGGCGAGTTGTGAAAACCGTTGCCGGTGTGGCGGCGCCTGCCATCGGAATGTACCGCGTGGCTACCGGCATGGTGGCGGATACCGTGGTTCTGGCCGTCATTGAGACTGCGGCTGCCAAACTGGCCGTGGAAGAGAGTGTTTCCAGTGCGTTGGATCAGGCGGACTTGCAACAGTTGAACCAGCTGGTGCTGATCAAGGATCAAGCCGCTGACGCCGTTGCGGCTGAGGTGGATGATGCCGTTCGGCAGATCCATGGCGTGGATGCCCTGCAGCTGATCAGCCAGGTCGATGCCCAATACAGTGGCGCGCAAAATATCCAGAATACCATCTGTACCAACGCCAATCCCCAGCACCTGGCCCGTTTGCAATCCGTGGGATCAGACGCCGGCCAAGGTTGGATTGATCTTGGCTACGACGTTCAGGTTGGCGGCAGTGCCCCCCAGCCCTTGATCATCCAAGCAAGCGACTTTGGTTCCCTGTGCAGCCAAACCGCTGACCAAAATGCTCCGAAGCTTCGCAATAAGCAGGAAATCTCCTGATCCGCACCTAAGATCCGAGGCGTGCAGCATACGGTTGCTTCCGTATGGTGGTCTGCAAGCGCCCGGGCCGACGAAGAACGGCACCTCTGAAAGACAGGGCAAGGGAAGCCGGTTGCCTTAGTCTTTCCCTGGTCTTCTCCTGGCAGACACCTTCCTGTTACTGGCTGATCGATGGGCAGGGGCTATTGGGCGGCAGGACAACATCGCCTACCCGGATATCCCTCTGTTCAAAAAATCCCCAGTTCACCTCCAGTGCCATCCTGTACTCAACGCCTGCACTGTAAACCGGGCAATCCCGTTGGTCCGGACTCAGGCAAGGTTGCATGAACTGGATCCGTAAAATCTTTCCATCTTCCCCGATAAAGGCCGCATCCAAAGGAATGCGAGTACGGTACATCCAAAGGCCGTGGCTTTTGGGTTGAGGGGCCGGATACAGGAAGATCATACCGCCGTCGGCCGCTAGCCAGGTGCGTTCCATCAGGCCAAAGGCCCGTTGTTCGGGAGTTGAGGCCACTTCAACGGGAATGGCATGGTTTTGGTTTTGGGTTTGTATGCAGAGGGTGGCCCGCTCGAAGGTGGGTGGTTGGGGTTCGCTTCCCACCGCACAGCTGGCGAGTGTCAGACAAAGGCTTGAACTGACGGTTCGACAGGTCGGGCGTGGCCGCATAATCCTCTCCTGAGGGTTAGGGCTTTCTGGTCATTCTTCAGGCAGTGAGTGGCAGTATTTCTTACTGGCAACAAAAAAGGGCAGCGTTGCGGCTGCCCTTTTGAGATCCGAACCGGCCAGGCCGGGTTGGATCAGTTGTTTAGCAAGGCTTAGATCGCAGTTACGTTGTCTGCCTGCGGGCCTTTTTTGCCCTGGGAGACAGTGAACTGAACGCGTTGGCCTTCGGACAGGGTTTTGAAGCCTGAACCGCTGATAGCACTGTAGTGAACGAATACGTCAGGGCCGGAATCCTGAGTGATGAATCCAAAGCCTTTGGTTTCGTTGAAGAATTTAACGGTGCCGGTAGAAACGTTTGACATTACCTAATCCTGTAACTGAGAGATATAGCTTTAAGTGAGCAGAGAAATTGCAGGTATTACTTTCTCAGATCAGGACGAGGCACTACGGGCAATACGTCTGTTTGATGAAAATAAACATCACTGAAATTTTTCTAGCTCTGAGCAGTATACACAAGGGAATCTAGGCGTCAAAGAATATCCCATGAGATTTTTGTAAGGATGCCAGGAAAACCATCGGGAAGATCAAGGGGCATGGCTGAAGTGGGCACTTCAGGTTGAAGGGGCCGGGGAGGAAAGCCGAGCGAACTGGGCAAGGAGATGAAGCTCAAGAGATCGAAGGCAATAGCTCATAGACAAAGCCCACAACCCAACCCCAAATCAGGTGCAGCAATAAAGCAAAGAGAGGGGCCCAGAGTCCCTTCTGCAGGGCGAAATAGCCATTGCCGGCCAAAGGCATGGTGAGAACCATCATCACAAGCCAGGCAAACAGGCAGAATCCTATGGCAAAGTTGCGGGCAGAATGGACGGACTCCTTGGTGGCGGCAAGGGTATAGAGAAAGCTCCAAATCAGGCTGAAGATGAGAAAGTGAATGGCCCAGCCAATGATGGGGGAGACCAAAAACGGATTTTTTCGAAGGGAGACCTCCCCCAGCAAGGGCATGGTGTTGAGGCTAAAGGAGAGGCCGGCCAGGTCTGTGAGCAGGAATACCAGCAGAATGGCCATGGTGGCGATCAGGCTTGCGACCAGTCCCCGCAGTATGTCGAACATCTTCTCTCTCCTTGTGATTGGAATGGCCTGTCCGGCTCATCCGGCTATCAATAATTAAAAACTGTTTAGAGTGGCGAGCAAAATCCACGGAGGGCGTTATGGCAAGAAAAGGCAGAAAACTCGGGGCCGGACAAAATAAGGGGCGGGCAGAAAAGCAGGGGCTCAGTCAGGAAAACAGAAGCTTGGAACGGGTAAAGGGGGAGGGGAGGAGCCCCCCTCCCGGCTTACCGTTACTGCTGGATGCTTTTTTCGACATCACCAAGGGTTTGATATTCGTTGGGAGAAATTTGCTGATACTCCTGGGGATTGTATTGGCCGGCCTGTTCTACCTGGGCAGGATCCGTGGCTGAACTCCACACCAGCTGGTTGTTTTGCAGGCTGAGGTCATCCAGGGGGATCAGGACCTTATCGCCTCCCATGCCGAAGAAGCCACCGCCGACGGAGACCACGACGCCAATCTCAGAGCGATCCTGGCGAATCACCACCTGATCCACATCGCCCACTTCCTCACCGTTGGCATTCACCACTTGTTGATCTTCCAATTGGTCAATACCGAGACTTTGCAGGGGATCAGTTTCTGCACTTTGGGCTTGCTCGACCTGCGGATCAGGCTCCGGCGGAATACCAGCAGCCGGGGCTTCCAGTTGCTCGATTTCCTGTACATCTACATCGGCCCCTTCAGGGCGCTGTACGTTGACCTCTGGTTCGGCCTGGGTCACCTGAACTTCCGGCTGGGCTTGCTGCACCTGAACGTCTGCCCGGTCAGGCTGATCCACTTGTACTTCGGCTTGCTGCTGAGGCTCCTCCATCACCACTTCCGGTGTGGCGGGCTGGACGGAAACCTGGGGTTCGGGTTGTTGAACCTGAACATCGGGTTGTCCCTGCTGAATAGCCACTTCCGGTGGTTGCTGCTGAACCTGAAC
>JAJUGC010000062.1 GCA_029268325.1 Gammaproteobacteria bacterium
GCAGAGGATCGCCGCTTGCGTATTCCAGCGGAATCAGGAACACGCTTTGGCCATTCACGGTTTGGGGATCGATGGCGCCACTCATTTCAATATCGATGGGAGCTACGGTGGAAGCGCCGCTCAGTTCATTCAGAGCGGTGATCACAGGGTTGGTCGGATTCGGCGTGACACCGTAGGTGCCGTCCTTTTGCTCCTGGTCGATAATCAGGTCGCTGGGGATGGGTACTTGTGATTTGATGGGGTTAAAGACCGGCCAAGTCCTACCTTCCGTTGGGGTATTGGAAAATTCGGGTACCGGATTCGCATTCTTACTGCTGCTACCGCTGTCCAAACAGCCGGTCAGGGCGAGGGACGATGCGACTGCGAGACTGAGCAAAGATTTTTTGAACATGGATAGGAACCTTTCCTTTTATTATTAGTAGGTAGATTCGGACGGCCGTGCCAGAGGCTTTGCAGCGCAGCTAGCACAAACTATCTCAAGCATAGGCCATCTTTTTCCGGTATGCGAAGTTTTAAACGTAAAATCCTTTCGCGACGTTGCTGCTGGATTTTGGGCGTCTCACCTTACAAAGGTATCAAGTTATCAGCTTAGCTGAAAATCGGCGGGGCTGCCTGATGGAATGTGATTGGGAAGCGGTTGATGATTAAAGGTGACTATTGCTTCATTAGTCGCGGAATAACTGAAAGCTGGCCAGAAATTGGTTAGAATACCCGACGTCTTTTGATCTCCGCTTCCCTCGCCATTGAAGCCAACTTGCACGCGGCGCGGTAGATCCTGCCATACCAGGAAGTGTCCTTGCGCACTTTCCACTGAAGCAACCCTGCTGAGAGAGAGAATAAATGACCGTCATTCGTCAAGATGATTTGATCGATAGCGTGGCTGATGCGCTGCAGTTTATTTCCTACTATCACCCCGTTGATTTCATCAAGGCCGTGCATGAGGCCTATCTGCGGGAAGAGTCGCCGGCAGCCAAGGATGCCATGGCTCAAATCCTCATCAACTCCCGTATGTGTGCCCAGGGGCATCGTCCCATTTGCCAGGACACCGGGATTGTGACGGTTTTCGTGAAAGTGGGGATGGATGTGCGCTGGGACGCCACCATGAGTCTGGACGACATGATCAACGAAGGCGTGCGCCGCGCCTATAGCAACCCGGACAACGTACTGCGTGCTTCCATCCTGGCTGACCCGGCCGGTGCGCGGAGGAATACAAAGGACAATACTCCGGCGGTTATTCATTACCAGGTCGTTCCCGGCAACACTGTTGAAGTGCACGTGGCAGCGAAGGGTGGTGGTTCCGAGAATAAGTCTAAAATGGTGATGCTGAACCCGTCTGATAGCATCGTGGATTGGGTAGTGAAAACAGTGCCTACCATGGGTGCAGGCTGGTGTCCGCCCGGCATGTTGGGAATCGGTATCGGTGGGACGGCTGAGAAGGCGGCGCTGATGGCCAAGGAAGTGTTGATGGATCCGATCGACATCCATGAGCTGCGCAAGCGTGGCCCGCAAAACCGGGTAGAAGAGCTGCGGCTGGAGATCATGGACAAGGTCAACGCCCTGGGAATTGGTGCCCAAGGCCTGGGTGGTCTCACCACGGTGTTGGATGTGAAGATTAAGGACTATCCGACCCACGCAGCCTCTCTGCCAGTGGCGATGATCCCGAACTGCGCGGCGACCCGCCATGCCCATTTTGTGCTGGACGGTTCCGGCCCTGCGCTGCAAACGCCCCCGAGCCTGGATGACTGGCCGGATATTACCTGGGAAGTGGGCGAAGGTGTGCGTCGCCTGAACCTGGATACGGTGACTCCGGAAGAGGTGCGCAGCCTGAAACTGGGCGAGACGGTGTTGCTGTCCGGCAAGATGCTGACCGGTCGTGATGCTGCCCATAAGAAGATGGTGGACATGCTGGCCAAGGGCGAGCAGTTACCTGTAGATTTGAAGAACAGGTTCATCTATTACGTGGGCCCGGTTGATCCGGTCCGCGATGAGGTTGTGGGGCCGGCAGGTCCGACCACTGCGACCCGGATGGACAAGTTCACCCGCACCATGCTGGAGCAGACGGGCCTGATCGGTATGATCGGGAAGTCCGAGCGTGGTCCGGTTGCCGTTGAAGCCATCAAGGAGTTTGGCGCGGTTTACCTGATGGCGGTCGGTGGTGCGGCCTACCTGGTATCCAAGGCTGTGAAGGACGCTAAAGTGCTGGCCTTCCCGGAGCTGGGTATGGAAGCGATCTACGAGTTTGATGTGCGTGATATGCCGGTGACTGTGGCGGTGGACTCACAGGGTAACTCGGTGCACGAGCAGGGGCCGAAGATCTGGCAGGCGAAGATTGCCGACAAGATCGAGGTTCAACAGCTCAAGTAAGGAGCGCTGGTATCACTTCGGCTCCTGAGGGTGGGGCGCCTGCGGGCGTCCCTGCCTTCCAATGCGGGTAATGGCTGGTGAATAGGAGAGGGAATGGCTATGGCTAACCTGATTCGCGAGAAATGTAGACCCTGTAATGCAGAAGAGCCGGTGATATCGGAAGAGGAAATGAAGGAACTGCTGCCGCAGGTTCCTGACTGGCGCGTGGAAGAGCGCGATGGAATCAAGCGCCTGGTGCGTGAGTTCAAGTTCAACAGCTACAGTGAAGCCATGACCTTCACGAACCGTACCGCACAGCTTGCGGAAGAGATGGGGCACCATCCGGCCATGCTGACTGAATGGGGTAAGGTGACCGTCAGCTGGTGGACCCATAAGATCAAGGGCCTGCATCGCAATGATTTTGTGATGGCCGCTCGCACCGATGTTGTCTATGACCGGGTATCGAGCCTGGCTGAAATTTCCTGACTTTGTGCTCTCGATCCCGAGCAGGGCTACCGGGCCAGGCTGCAAAGTCGTATTATGGCGCAGTTTTGGTTTAACAAGCTGGTAGTTTCATGGAGCATACTTATCGTTTGGTCATTGCCTGCCCGGACCGGGTGGGCATCGTGGCAAAAGTCAGTACTTTTCTGGCAACCTATAACGGCTGGATTACAGAAGCTAATCACCATGCCGACCAGGTCAGTGGCTGGTTTTTCATGCGCAATGAAATTAAAGCCAGCTCCATGCCCTTTGACCTGGAATCGTTCCGGATCGCCTTTGAGCCCATAGCGCGAGAGTTCGGAATGAAGTGGCATATTTCCGACTCGAGCCAGCGCAAGCGGGTGGTTCTGATGGTGAGCAAAGAGTCTCACTGTTTGGCGGACCTGCTAAACCGTCGGGCAACCAATGAGTTGGAAGGCGAGGTGGTGGCGGTGATCTCCAACCATGACGATCTGCGTCGCCTGGTGGAGTGGCATGACATTCCCTATCACTGTGTGCCTGTGCCCAAGGAAAACAAGGCTGAAGCCTTTGCCGAGACGGCAGAGCTGATTGAGCAGTATCAGGCAGATGTGATTGTGCTGGCCCGTTACATGCAGATCCTGCCTCCTGAAATCTGTGATCGCTATCCGGGCCGGATCATCAATATTCACCACAGTTTCCTGCCGTCGTTTGCAGGGGCGCGTCCTTATCACCAGGCCTACATGCGAGGCGTGAAGCTGATTGGGGCAACCTGTCACTACGTCACCCAGGATTTGGATGAAGGTCCCATCATTGACCAGGATGTGGTGCGGGTTAGCCACAGCCATGCGGTCGATGACCTGGTGCGGCTGGGGCGGGATGTGGAAAAGAACGTGCTGGCCCGCGGCCTGCGCTATCACCTGGAAGACCGGGTGATTGTGCATGAAAACAAGACGGTCGTGTTTGCGTAATTCTTGCTCAGGCCCCCTTTGTGGCCCTTCTTTCTGAGAAGGGCTCCCGCCGGGCCGCTTTTCTATGGGCGGCCCTGATCCTTCCCGGGAATCAATCGCTTTTGAATGCTTAGTTCTTCGTTCGTACCGCTGCTCATGCTATAATCATGCCCTTTTTAGAGCCCATTCCACTTGGGCTTGAGCCTATCCACCCAAGGTCGGTTGGTGCATGGCGTGCTCTTGTGCTTTCAGGGCATAAGCGGTAGCCGTGCTGGCCCTTTGAGGGAGATGGCCTGTAAGCCAGGCTCATACTGAATAGGCTCTTGGCGGGCAGTCTGTCTCTGATTGAGATGTGCTTTCGGCAGCCTGGAGCGGCTGGGTGGAAGGTGCTGTTTGTCCGCTGGCAATTTGTGCTGGAAGTCGGTCGCCGGAGTTGGGTTGTATTCCGGTAGGATTCTCGACCGCAATCGCCCAGGGGAGGGCGGGCCAGGACATGTTGTATAGAACCGCCAAAGCAGGCGTATCAACAGGAATCTGTATCTATGGGCGAGTTAGCCAAAGAAATTGTTCCGGTCAATATCGAAGAAGAACTAAAGCAGTCCTATCTGGATTACGCCATGAGCGTGATCGTGGGGCGGGCACTGCCGGACGTCCGTGACGGTCTTAAACCCGTGCATCGCCGAGTGCTGTTTGCCATGAGCGAGCTGGGCAACGACTGGAACAAACCCTTCAAGAAATCCGCCCGTGTCGTCGGTGACGTCATCGGTAAATACCACCCCCATGGCGATTCTGCCGTATACGATACCATCGTGCGGATGGCGCAGCCGTTTTCCATGCGTTACACCCTGGTCGTTGGGCAGGGCAACTTCGGTTCCATCGACGGCGACAGTGCAGCGGCGATGCGTTATACCGAAATCCGCATGGAGAAAATTGCCCACTCCTTGCTGGCCGACCTGGAAAAAGAAACGGTCGACTATGTCCCCAACTATGACGGCACCGAGCAGATCCCTGCCGTGCTGCCTACCCGTATTCCGAACCTCTTGGTTAATGGTTCGTCGGGTATTGCGGTGGGGATGGCCACCAATATTCCGCCCCATAACCTCAATGAGGTTGTCGATGCCTGTTTGGCATTGATGGAAAACCCGGATCTGACCATCGACGAATTGATGCAGTACGTACCCGGGCCCGACTTCCCCACAGCCGGGATCATCAATGGACGGGCGGGCATCGTCGAGGCCTATCGGACAGGCCGTGGTCGCGTCTATATTCGCGCGCGCTACGAGATCGAAACCGACGAGAAGAACGGCAGAGAGCGCATTGTCATCACTGAGCTGCCCTATCAGGTGAACAAGGCGCGGTTGATCGAGAAAATCGCCGAGCTCGTCAAGGAAAAGAAAATCGAGGGCATTACCGAGCTGCGGGACGAGTCCAACAAGGAGGGGATCCGGGTTGTAATCGAGTTGCGCCGGGGCGACATGCCGGAGGTTGTGGTGAACAACCTCTATGCCCAGACGCAGATGGAAACCGTGTTCGGCATCAACATGGTTGCCCTAGTCAATGGCGAGCCCAAGACCCTCAACCTGAAGGAAGTGCTCGAGGCCTTCGTCCGTCACCGCCGTGAAGTGGTCACGCGGCGTACCCTGTTCGAGCTGCGCAAGGCGCGGGAGCGGGGACATATCCTGGAAGGTCTGGCCGTTGCCCTGGCCAACATTGACCCGATCATTAACCTGATCAAGCAATCCCCCACGGGGAGTGAAGCCAAAGAGCGCCTGATGGCCCAGGCCTGGGAACCGGGTCCGGTAACGGCCATGCTGGGGCGGGCCGGTGAGGACGCCTGTCGCCCCCAAGGGTTGGCGCCGCAGTTTGGCTTGCGCGACGGCAAGTATTATCTGTCTGAAGACCAGGCCCAGGCGATTCTGGATCTGCGGCTGCAGAAACTGACCGGCCTGGAAACCGACAAGATCATCGCCGAATATCGGGACATTATCGAGAAGATTGGCGAGCTCCTGGAAATCCTGAACAATCCCGAGCGTCTGCTCGAAGTGATCCGTGAGGAGTTGGAAGAAGTACGCCGTGAATATGGGGATGCGCGTCGTACTGAAATCGTCAACTCCAAGCAGGATCTCACCTATGCGGACCTGATTCCGGAAGAAAGCGTGGTGGTCACCTTGTCCCACCGTGGCTATGCCAAGACACAGCCCTTGCAGGACTATCAGGCCCAGCACCGGGGTGGCCGTGGCAAGAGCGCCACTGCAATCAAGGATGAGGACTTTGTGGAGCAGCTGGTGATTGCCAACTCCCACGATACTATTTTGTGCTTTACCAACCTGGGCAAGGTGTACTGGCTCAAGGTCTACGAAATCCCGCAAGGCAGCCGGGGGTCCCGCGGTCGACCGATGGTGAACATCCTGCCCCTGGCGGAAGACGAGCGGGTTACCGCGATTCTGACCGTGGACCTGGAAGCGCTGCAGCAGCGCGCGGAAAGCGAGGAAGAGCTGGAGGACAATGAAGGCCAGGTGCTGGAAGGCGAGGTAATCGAGGCCGATGCAGGTGAGGATGCTGAAGTCGACGATGACACCGAAGGTGATGATGTGCCCACGGGCGAATACATCTTCATGGCAACCGCCAAAGGCACTGTGAAGAAAACCCCTCTGGTCCAGTTCAGCCGTCCCCGTTCCAATGGCTTGATCGCTCTGCGTCTGGATGAGGACGACACCTTGATCTCGGCGGCTATCACAGATGGTACCCGTGATGTCATGCTGTTCTCCGATGGCGGTAAGGTGGTGCGTTTCAAAGAGAAGCATGTCCGCCCGATGGGACGTACTGCCCGGGGCGTACGGGGCATGCGTCTGCCCGAAGGCCAGAGATTGGTGTCCATGATCATTCCGGAGCCGGAGGTACAGATTTTGACGGCATCCGAGCGCGGCTACGGCAAGCGGACATTGCTGGAAGAGTTTCCGCGCCGCGGTCGCGGTGGCCAAGGTGTGATCGCCATGGTGATCAACGAGCGCAATGGCAACTTGGTGGGTGCATTGCAAGTCGTCGATGGTGATGAAATGATGCTGATCAGCAATCAGGGAACCCTGGTTCGCACCCGGGTCAGCGAAGTCTCCCTTGTCGGTCGTAATACCCAGGGAGTACGCCTGATCAAGCTGGCTGACGACGAGGTCCTGGTCGGCATTGAGCGTATCGAAGAGCCTTCGGAAGAAGAGTCTTTAGAAGAAAATGGCGATGTGGACGCCGCTCTGGATGAGGGCGAAGGCATGGCCGGTGACGAGTCCGAAGGCACCGAGGAGTAATGGTTCCGGGGGCGTCCGGGCGGGCGCCTTCCGGCTCCTGGGCTTGTAGATTTCGGACAAGTCTGTAGGTTTTGAACAAGCGGGTACCGGTCTGGCGGGTACCCTGGCAAATCTACCTGGATATTTAAGAGACGTCGTAACGTATGACCCGTAAATATAACTTCTGCTCTGGCCCGGCAACCTTGCCGGTGGAAGTCTTGGAACAGGCTCGCGAGGAATTGCTGGACTGGCAGGGCAAAGGCATGTCTGTGATGGAAATGAGCCATCGCAGTGCCGAGTTCGTCTCCATTGCCGAAGAAGCCGAGCGGGATTTTCGTGACCTGCTGGCCATTCCGGACAACTACAAGGTGCTGTTCCTGCAAGGCGGCGCGACAGCTCAGTTTTCGATGGTGCCCTTGAACCTGCTGCGGGGCAAGGAAAAGGCAGACTACATCGATACGGGGATCTGGTCTCGCAAGGCAATTGACGAAGCCCGGCGCTATTGCACGGTCAACGTAGCGGCAACGGCCAAATCCAGCAACTATACGAAGATTCCTGACCAGGCCGAATGGCAGCTGGATCCGGAAGCGGCCTATGTCCACTACACGCCCAACGAAACCATCGGGGGCGTTGAATATCAGTGGATTCCGGAAACGGGCGAGGTGCCCCTAGTGGCGGATATGTCTTCCAGTATCCTGTCCCGTCCCCTGGATGTGACCAGGTTCGGTTGTATCTATGCCGGAGCCCAGAAAAATATCGGGCCGGCCGGGCTGACCATTGTCATTGTGCGGGAAGACCTGCTTGGTGAGGCGCTACCGTTCACGCCGCTTAGCTTCAACTACAAGGTGGCGGCGGACAATGGCTCCATGTACAACACACCGCCCACCTATGCCTGGTACCTGGCAGGGCTGGTATTCAAGTGGCTCAAGCGCCAAGGTGGCGTAGAGGCCATGGCGGAAGTGAACCGCCGTAAAGCTGAGAAGCTCTATCAACTGATCGATAACAGCGGTTTCTACAATAACCCCATCGATCCCAGCAGCCGTTCCTGGATGAACATTCCCTTTACCCTGAAGGATGAAGCACTCAACGCCAAATTCCTGGCTGAGGCGGAAGCCGCGGGGCTGGCTAACTTGCAAGGCCACCGTTCGGTGGGGGGTATGCGTGCCAGTATTTACAACGCCATGCCGGAAGCCGGTGTGGATGCACTGATTGAGTTTATGAAGCAATTCGAAAAGCAGAACGGTTAGCGAGAGAAACGGCGGAATGAGCGATGAGGCCAGCGCGCTTGCCAAACTGCGCGAGCGAATTGATCAAATTGATCGAGAAATCCAGCAGCTGATCAGCGAGCGAGCGCGCTGTGCCCAGCAGGTTGGGCATGTTAAACAGTGCTCGCAAAGCGAGGAGGAGCCGGTATTTTACCGTCCTGAGCGCGAAGCCCAGGTGCTGCGGGCCGTGATGGAGCGTAATGAGGGGCCACTCAGTAACGAAGAGATGGCCCGCTTGTTTCGGGAGATCATGTCGGCCTGCCTGGCGCTGGGAAAGCCCATGCGCATTGCCTATCTCGGACCCGAGGGAACCTTCACCCAGGCCGCGGCATTGAAACATTTCGGCCACTCGGTGAAGAGTGTGTCCATGGCCACGATTCCCGAGGTCTTTCGCGAGGTGGAGGCCGGCGCCGCCAATTACGGAGTGGTGCCGGTTGAGAACTCAACGGAAGGGGTCATCAACCATACGCTGGATATGTTCCTTACCTCGCGGTTGAAGATCTGTGGTGAGGTGCAGCTGCGTATCCACCACCATTTGTTGGCCTTGCCCGACGTGGATCGCCAGAACATCACCCGTATTTATTCCCACCAGCAGTCCCTTGCCCAGTGTCGCCAATGGCTCGATGCCCATTGGCCCCAGGTAGAGCGGATTGCTGTGAGCAGTAATGCCGAGGCCGCCCGGCGGGCGTCCAAGGAAGAGGGTGCGGCAGCGATTGCCGGGGAGATGGCGGGGGAGCTTTATGGCTTGGTGCCTATTGCGCGAAACATTGAGGACCGCCCCGACAATACGACCCGCTTTCTGATTATCGGGCGGGAGAAGGTCGCTCCCAGCGGGCACGACAAGACCTCCATCCTGGTATCCATGAAGAACCGGCCCGGGGCGCTTTACTCCCTGTTGGAGCCGTTTCACCGTCTGAAGATCAGC
>JAJUGC010000063.1 GCA_029268325.1 Gammaproteobacteria bacterium
ATTTATCTGTTTGAACGGGACTGTTCGGTGCAGCGTCGCCACCAAAAGGTGATCGAAGAAGCCCCGGCTCCGGGTCTATCCGAACGGCTACGCTCAGCCATGGGCGAAGCCGCACTGAACTGCGCCCGGGCAATCCAGTATGTGGGCGCAGGTACCGTGGAGTTCTTGCTGGATCAGCAGGATCGTTTTTATTTCATGGAAATGAATACCCGCCTGCAAGTGGAACATCCCGTCACTGAGATGATCACCGGCCAGGACCTGGTGGAATGGCAACTGCGCATCGCCAACGGCGAACCCTTACCCTGCGCCCAAAACGCACTACAGATCAGCGGCCACGCCTTCGAGGCGCGCATCTACGCCGAAGCACCGGAACAGGACTTCCTGCCCAGCGCCGGTCGTATTCAATACCTGCACCTACCTGCTGAAAGCCGAAATGTTCGATTGGATACCGATATCCAGCCTGGCGATGAAGTCGGTGTCTTTTACGACCCCATGATTGCTAAACTCATCGTCTGGGACGAAAACCGTACGCGGGCCATCAATCGCATGAAGGCAGCCCTGGAAGACTTTGCCATTGCTGGCTTGAAAACCAATATTCCTTTCCTCCACCGGGTATTCAGCCATCCGGGATTTCAAGGAGGCATGGTTACGACCGGTTTCATCGAAGACCACCGCCAGGACCTTCTGCCCGGCCACCAGAAATTGCCGGTAGAAGTGCAACTGATGGCTGTCTATGCCGCCTCTCAGCAGGGATTATCCGCAGCCAGCGAAACCGATCCCTACTCCCCCTGGAACGCGGTTGATCACTGGCGGCTGAACCTGCCAAGCCGATGGTCACTGGAGCTGCACCATGGCGATCAAATCCTGAGCTACCAGGTCAGCCAAGAAGGTCAGTGGCTGCAGATTTGGATTGACCAAACGCCCTATCAAGTCAAAGGCAGCCTGGAAGGAGGCCTGCTAAAACTCGATACCGGGGAGCACATCCTCTCTTGTCGCATCTTTCAAAACAATGAGATAACAACCTTATTTAAAGAAGGTTCTCATTATGAGTTTCGCCGCCCCACCCAAGATTTGGCCCATGGAGAGGATGCCACCGCAAGCGGCTTGACGGCCCCGATGAACGGGCGAGTCATCACAGTCCAGGTCTCTCCAGGGGACCAGGTTCACAAAGGCTCGGTCTTGGTGATTGTGGAAGCGATGAAAATGGAGCACCCTATCAGGGCCCCTTACGACGGCACGGTCACCGAGATCTTCTGCCGGGAAAATGACTTGGTCAATGCGGATCAGCAATTACTTGCGATCACGCCCACCCCAGACAGCACGGAGTGAGCAGGCTATGGAGCAAGCCAATTTTGTCCGAATCTTTGAGGTGGGGCCCCGTGATGGCCTCCAGAACGAAAAAAACCCACTCACGCCACAACTCAAGGCGGAACTGGTCAATCGCCTGGCCGCCGCCGGCCTTCGCCATATCGAGTCAGGAAGCTTTGTCTCCCCCAAATGGGTACCCCAGATGGCGAATAGTGACGAGGTTTTCCAACTGATTGAGCGTCGGGGCGGCACCATCTACTCAGCCCTGACTCCTAATCTGAAGGGCTACCAACTGGCCCGGGCAGCGCAAGCGGATGAAGTTGCCGTTTTTGCCGCGGCCTCCGAGACCTTCTCCCAAAAGAATATTAACTGCAGCATTGAAGAGAGCCTGGACCGCTTCCGCCCCCTGATGGAGGCTGCACAGCAGGACGGCATTCCGGTACGGGGCTACATTTCCTGCGTATTAGGCTGCCCCTACGAGGGGGCCGTCGATCCCTCGCGGGTCGCAGAGCTGGCCGCCTCCCTCATTGCCATGGGGTGCTACGAAGTGTCCCTGGGAGACACCATTGGCGTAGGGACTCCCAACAAGGCAGCCAGGCTGATCCAGGCCGTATCCGGGCTGGTGGACACGAAGCGCTTGGCGGTGCACTTCCACGACACCTATGGTCAGGCAATTGCCAATATCTATGCCTGTCTGGAAGAAGGTGTCCGCTGTGTCGACAGCTCCGTCGCGGGGCTGGGCGGCTGTCCGTATGCCCCAGGGGCCGGCGGCAATGTCGCAACCGAGGATGTGGTCTACCTCCTGCAAGGCTGTGGCTATGAAACCGGTGTGGACCTCAACCTCCTTAGTGAGTGTGGCCACTGGATCAGCCTGCAACTCAACAGACCCACGGGCTCCAAAGTCGCTACAGCCCTAAACGGGCAGTGCGCTAGACAATAATAGGCAAGGAACCAGCTTATGAACCCTATCCTCTGGCGCCCAGACTCTCAGCGTATAACGGGTACCAACCTCAGCCAATTCACCCGTTTTCTCCAACGGCTACACGGGGAGATTGGTGATGACTATGAAAGCCTACATCGATGGAGTATTGAGAACCCGGAGCTGTTTTGGCGGAGCATCTGGGACTATTTTGAAATTGACGGGCAATACGATGAGCAGCGCATCCTCGAAAACCCAGATCAAATGCCCGGCGCCCGCTGGTTTCCTACCGCCACTCTGAACTTCGCTGAAAACCTCCTCTGCCACCAGTCGGATCACCTGGCCCTGATTGAACGAGGAGAGGACGGACGTCGCATCACCCTGACCTTTCCCGCCCTCCGGCGCCAAGTGGCGCAACTGGCATCGGCGTTAAAACAAAGCGGTGTTGGGCCGGGAGACCGGGTGGCAGGACTGTTACCCAACTGTATCGCCGCTGTTGTGGCCATGCTGGCCACCACCAGCCTGGGTGCAGTCTGGACTTCCTGCTCGCCAGATTTCGGCCTGGAAGGGGTCATCGACCGTTTCGGCCAGACCAAACCCAAGGTGCTAGTGGCCACTAACGGCTATTACTATGGGGGCAAACGGATCAGCACCAGCCAGAAAGTCACTGATATCGTCGCCAAACTGCCCGAGCTCGTCCAGACCCTGATAGTGCCTTACCTCGAGGACGAGCCCATAGGGGTGCCAGGCGCCCTATGGCTGCAAGACTACCTGGATAAAACGGCGGAGGAGCCTGACTTTGCGCCGATGCCCTTCAATGCGCCGCTCTACATCATGTACTCATCCGGCACCACCGGAGCCCCCAAATGCATTGTCCATGGCACCGGCGGAACCTTGCTCCAGCACCTCAAGGAACTAGCCCTGCACACCGATCTGAAGCAAACCGACACCCTGCTCTACTACACCACCTGCGGCTGGATGATGTGGAACTGGATGGTTTCCAGTCTCGCCCTGGGGACAACCCTTGTACTCTATGATGGCTCCCCCATGCATCCCGGGCCGGAAACCCTGTTTGACCTGGTCGACGAAGAAGGCATCACCGTCCTCGGCGCAAGCGCCAAATATTTTAGTGCCTGCGAAAAAGCCCAGCTCAAACCCAGGCAGTCCCACTCTCTCACCACCCTGCGCACCATTCTCTCGACCGGCTCCCCCCTGGCCCACGAAAGCTTTGACTACATCTACCGGGACATCAAAGGGGATCTGTGCCTTTCCAGCATTTCCGGCGGCACGGATATTCTGTCATGTTTTGCCTTGGGCAACCCCAACCTGCCGGTGTATCGGGGCGAGCTCCAATGTGTCGGACTGGGAATGGATGTAGCCTTCTATGACGAGGACGGAAACGAGGTGACCGACACCAAGGGAGAGCTGGTGTGCCGCAAGCCGTTTCCTTCCATGCCCACCGGCTTCTGGAACGATCCGGAGGGTGAAAAGTACCACAGCGCCTACTTTGCCAAATACCCGAACGTCTGGGCCCACGGCGATTATGGGGAAATAGTCACCCACACGGCTCTGGCAGATATTCCTTATCAGCGGGGAGTCATTATCCATGGCCGATCCGATGCGGTCTTGAACCCGGGCGGAGTAAGGATCGGTACGGCAGAGATCTATCGCCAGGTGGAGCAGATTGACGAGGTGTTGGAAGCGATTGCCGTAGGGCAAGAATGGCAAAATGACGTACGCATTCTTCTCTTTGTGCGGATGAAGCCTGGCGTGTACCTGGATGACAATTTGCGCGAGCGGATTCGAAAGCAAATCCTGGATAACACGACACCACGCCATGTACCTGCCAAAATCATTGGGGTCGCGGACATCCCGCGCACCATCAACGGCAAGATTGTGGAACTCGCCGTGCGCAACGTCATCCATGGCCATCCTGTAAAGAACAAGGATGCCCTGGCCAACCCGGAAGCCTTGGAGCTTTACAAAAACATCAAGGAAATCATGGAATAAAAAGCAAAAGTTAAAGTCACCTAAAGTTTTACTTCAAGTTTCGTTCCACGTGGAAACCCGGCTTCGGGGCTGTCATTTGCCGGTCAGCAGCTTCTGCATCATGGCCCGTAGCCCGGCCGGCTTGATGGGTTTGTTCATAAACTGATAGCCCCGTTGCCGCGCCTCATTCTTCACCGCTTCATCATGGAGAGCGGTGATCAAAATCCCGGGAATCCGGCGCTGGTAAAGCTCCCGTAAGCGGTCCATCTGATCCAGGCCATTATCTTCGCCATCCAACTGATAGTCCGCCAGGATAATATCGGGAACCCAGCTGTCCGGCACGGCACTAAACCCGGAAAGGTCGCTGACACATTGCACGTCGGCCTGCCAGTTTCCGAGCAAGGCTCTCATGCCTTCCCGAATCCCGTGGTCATTTTCAATACAGAGCACCTTCACACCCACCATGCTGCCCACCATGCGCGCCTGGTGAGCCGGAATCTGCTCTTTGACCACCCCCAACTGCCCATAGGGAACCGTGATGGAGAACATACTTCCCTGCCCTTGGGTAGAACACACCCCGATGGGATGTTTCAGAACCCGACCGATCCGCTCCACGATGGCCAAGCCCAACCCCAGACCTTTGGACTCCTGCTGACCATGGGATAACCGCTTGAACTCTTCAAAGATGGTGCGCAGCTGTTCCTGGGGTATTCCCGGCCCGGTATCCCAAACTTCAATGCGAAGCCCTGTTGAAGTACGGCGGCAACCCATCAGGATTTTGCCCCGCCTCGTATACCGGGCAGCATTGGAAAGAAAGTTTTGGACAACCCGGCGCAACATTTGGGGGTCCGAGCGCACAATGGCCGTACTGGGCACCCAGCGCAACTCCAGGCCCTGGTTTTTGGCGATAGCGGTAAACTCGGCACTCAGGTTACGGAGAATGCCGTCAATGGAAAAATCACTAATGACGGGCTCTAGCACCCCTGCATCCAACTTGGAAATATCCAGCAAGGTGCTCAGGATTTCTTCCGCCGCAGTCAGGGAGCTGTCAATATGATCCAGGTTTTCACGGGCTCCGGGTTGATCCGTCGTTTGGGCAGCCATGGCCGACACAAAGAGGCGCGCGGCATTCAAGGGCTGCAGCAGGTCATGGCTGGCAGAGGCGAGAAACCGGGTTTTGCTTTGGTTGGCCCGCTCCGCCTCCGCCTTGGCAATCAGGAGCTGCCGGTTAAGGTCTTCCAGCGCTTCGGTCCGCTCCTCCACCCGCTTTTCCAGGTAAGTGTTGGTTTCCTTCAGGGCGTTTTCGACCCTCCGACTTTCGGTAATATCGGAAAACGTAGTCACAAACCCACCGCCCGGCATGGGGTTGCCCTGAATCAGGAGCACAGTGCCATCGGGCCGGACTCGCTCATATTCATGGGGGGTCCCGGCCCGCATTAACTCGAGCCGGCGCGCCACCAGTTCTTCAATCCGGTCCGGTTGAAGGTTCGAGCGGGACAGGTTAAAGCGCACCACGTCTTCCATGGAACGTCCGACTTCAATGAACTCCTGAGGATAATCGAACAGATCCAGGTAGCGCTGGTTCCAGCCCACCAAGCGCAGATCCTTATCGACGACGCTCACCCCCATATTGATATGCTCAAGGGCCGACTGCAGCAGCTCACGGCTGAACTGCATGGCCTGGGAGGCCTCATCCACAATACTGACCACATCCTCCATCCGCATATCCCGGCCCTTGAGCGTGGAGTCCATAACCACCCTGGCCGTCGAAGAACCAATGGCCTTGGCCAGTTGGCTTTCTATGAATCGTTGGAACTCCAGGCTTGCGGGCTTGGCGGAGGGCAACTTGTCATCGGTCTCCTTCATATACTGGCGCACCAGGGCTCGGGTTTGCTCCGTGCCCAGGAACCGCTCGGCCAGGGCCTGGAGGTCTTCATTGGTGGCGGAACCCCGCCCCTGCTCCTCCAGCTCCGGATCGACATGGGGCGTTGAAAAAAAGGCCGCCAGCTGAATCCTTTCCCTTAGCCGTTGCTGAGTGAACATGGACACCAGCACATAGAGCGCCAGGTTGACGGCCAGGCTCCAGACCGCACCATGGGTGATGGGATCGGGCAGTTCCAGCCCGAACAGGGAGTTCGGCCGCAGCCAGCCAATACCGAAAGGCCCATGCTGGACCAGGCTGCTGGGCAGATAACCGGATTTCGCCAATGCAGGCAGTAGCAGCGTGTAAAACCAAACCAACGAGCCCCCCACCAAACCGGCAATAGCCCCCTGCCGGTTGCCCCGCCGCCACAGCACACCTCCCAGCAAGGCCGGTGCAAATTGCGCCACGGCCACAAAAGACAGCAGGCCAATGGCAGACAAGGTGGCATAGCCACCGGTCATCCGGTAATACACATAGGCCAGCATAAGCAACAGGACGATGGTGGCCCAGCGGACTTTGAGCAACAAACGGCTCAGATCCTGCTTGCGAGCCAGGCGCTGCCTGGTAAACCCAAGCAGCAAGGGCACCACGATTTCATTACACACCATGGTGCTCAGGGCGACAGTCGAAACAATCACCATGCCCGTTGCCGCAGAGCCCCCGCCAATAAAGGCAACCAGGCCTAGCCACTGCCACTCTTGAGCCAGGGGCAGGCTCAACACAAAGGTATCCGCATCAACCATTTGTCCGGAGAACAGGACAGCCCCCACCGCCGCAATGGGTAACACAAAGAGGCTGGTTAACAGTAGATAAGCGGGCAAAAGCCAGCGGGCCGTGAAAATGTCCTTGGGCTCGACGTTTTCAACCACCATGGTCTGAAATTGACGGGGCAGCAGCACGATGGCGAACGCCGCCAACAAGGTATGCACAACAAAGGTCAGCCAGTTGGTCCTGCCCCAGGCAAACTGGCCGAGATCCAGCTCCGTCCCTATACGTTGGGCCAGACCGGAAGCGGAATCCGTAAGCAGCAGACAAACAAACACCCCAACCGCCAGTAACGCAATCAGTTTCACCACCGACTCGAAGGCCACTGCCCCCATCATTCCCTGGTGATGTTCCGTGGCATCCAGTTGGCGGGCTCCGAACAAGATGGTAAAGAGGGCCATCAGCAAGGCCACATAAAGCGCCGTATCACCCCAAATAGGATTGGTCTCCGGCTGGGAGGCGAACACCCCTTGGGTCAACAGGTTATAACCCATGGCAACTGCCTTGAGCTGTAAGGCGATATAGGGGATGACACCCACCACGGCGACCAGGCTGACCAATACCGCCAGGGTGGCGCTTTTCCCATAACGGGCGGCTATAAAGTCCGCAATGGAAGTACTGTGTTGACGCTTGGCAATGGCGACGATCCGAAACAACAAGGGGGCGCCGAACACCAGCATGAGTATGGGGCCAAAATAAATCGTGAAGTAGCCTAGGCCATCCCGGCTGGCGCGGCCGACCGCCCCATAGAAGGTCCAGGAGGTACAAAACACGGCGAGAGAAAAGCTGTACACCAGCGTCCGGTATAGGCGCCGGCGGTACAGTCCCGGGTGAAGGTCTCCTCTGTAGGCAATGACAAATAGCAGCCCCACATAGGACAGGGAGACCAATATCAACAACCAACCGCTTATCATGGGCTACATCTCGGTAAGGACTACAACGCAGGAGATCATTGAATGGCTGACCTCCCTACCCGCCTATTCTGGCACACAGGGGCCGCCATTCCCTATACTGCCAGAGGCCAACGATCAAGGATTACCCCATGCCTGCACTACGCCTGGGTCTAATTTCGGACACCCATAACCTGCTCCGTCCAGAAGCAATCGAAGCTCTTCAGGGTGTGGATGCCATCCTGCACCTTGGTGATATCTGTAAACAGGAGATTTTGGATCAGCTGGCCCTCATCGCACCAGTCACAGCCATCCGAGGCAATAATGATCAAGGCGACTGGGCCGCCACCCTGCCCGAACAACTACAACTTGAGTTGTCAGGCTATCGCCTCTTCCTGATCCATGACCTCAAACAACTGGACCTCAACCCCCATCAGTCAGCCATTGATGTGGTTTTGAGCGGCCACTCCCACCGACCTTCCGTCCATCAAGACCAAGGCATTCTCTATGTCAATCCGGGCAGTGCCGGGCCACGCCGGTTCAAACTGCCAATCAGTGTCGGATACTTGTTTCTGGATGCAGAGGGCATCCGCGCGGAAATTCATGAATTAGAGCCCCGCCCCCAAACCGGCCGGAAAACCACCCACAACACAGCTACATCCAGTTGACCAACATAAAGCCGATGCCGAGACGGTTGGTGGAGTGATTATAGTCGATCAGGCTTTCACCATAGCCATTGAAATACTGCACATAGCCGCGGATCTTCTTGTAGAGGGGGAAGCTCCACTCCAATTGAATCGCACCCCGGTTATTGTCATCGTCCAGGTTGTTACGCAGCATCAGGCTGAGCTCGTGCTGATCCAAATAGTAGGTCAGTCGAATATCGCCGTAGCCCAAGTATTGATGAATATCCGGGTTATCATCCTTACTTGTCTCTTCCTGGATGCGATACCAGGCTCTGATATCGACCACCAATCTTTTACGCTCAAGGATGAATTGACCGTAGATACGGTTCCAACTTCGCGACAAGGGATCACTTTGCCCGTTGGATTGGTGCACAACCCCTAACCGAAAGATCCGGTGGCGCCATCCCAGCACATCAAAGTCGGTCAGCAGGCTTAAGAAAAGCTCCGGCTCATGTACGGTCTCCCGAAATGGACGGGACGCGCTTGAGTTATAGAGTTGCCAGTAAGACTGCTGGGTATAGGCAAAGGCCAGGCTGAGATCCGGAGTCAGAATCTCATCCAGCAACACAGCTTTCAGGCTGATCTGGAACTTGGCCTCCAACTCCTCCAGGTTATCGGCGGTCAGCTCCTCTCCCAGGCTTTCCCGCCAGGGATCCCGGTTCGGATGGGAATTGTAGGTCACCGGTAAC
>JAJUGC010000064.1 GCA_029268325.1 Gammaproteobacteria bacterium
AGTAGCGGCCAAAACAGGATAAAACCTCTTGCTCGCTGAGATCATGGAGCTGTCCAAAATAGAGGATCTTGCACGAACCATTGTTCTCGCCGGCCTCATTCACCTGGGCTCCATTACGAAACGCCGTAGGCTTAAAGTGGTAAGCCCCATCAATTACCGCCATGGTGTCACTGAACTCAACGGTTTGAGGTGCAGACCTCAACTGCTCAAGAAAATCTTTAACTAACACTTCTAAGTCCTTCATATAAAACTTTTTATTCTCCTCCTTGCTAACTGATCGATCATCCCTCTTTGATTTCTACAGCGCCCAATAACACCGAAATCCAATCCGCGATCAGCTATGGGCAGGCCAGGTGATACCCCCTAAAACACTCCCCCACCACAATGCTGGTCACCCGGAAAGTGTTCTCTTCGGGAAATAGGGTAATGACAAAAGGCCTAACCTCGCCGCCCTTCACTTCAACGAACTCATAATACTGCACGCCCTCGTTACCTTGGCCATCCTTTACAGTCAAATGCTGTCCTTGCCAGTGCAAGCGACTATATCCATGAAAAAATGGGGCGATTTGATCTCGCAGGTACTCCTCAAGAGCCGTCTTGTCATTGGTATTAAGCGTGACCTGGGCCAGTGATTCCAACAATCCATCCACATTTCCCATGGCTGCCTGTTGAATGAACCTCTCAGCTAGCATTTTGTGTTTAGCCCGCTCCAAGGGTTCCTCCACCGACTGCGCCTGCCTGTTGGCTGCCCCACAGCCACCCAGTAGCGCAACAAGAACCAAGTAGGCCAATCTTAACTTCTGCATATATAGACCTCCCAGTCATTTTCCCAACTGAACCGGCTACGCTTTCAGAGTACCAGCTGGACCACAAGCTGACTGCCACAATAACGCTCTCCTGGTAACACCTCACCTAAGGATGAAGTACCCGCAAAAACGAGACAAACATTTCCGAACGCCGTATACCCGCTGAATGAACAGTTGAACACCCAACAAAAGGTTACACAATGTATCCAATTGTTTTAATTGGACTTTCCTAAAAACAGCGGTATTCCTCATCCATAAACTACTGTTTCCCCTTTTAAGACAGCCACTTAAATATTTTTTGGTGATCATTTAGACAATCGTACTATGATCTACTTCTCGCTATTGAGCAATTGAGTGGTGCGTACCATTTACACTTAGTAACATGTGCCCTGAGCATTTCTAACCGAAGTGCATCACGAGGTGACTCCCCGTCTCCTTCCTACCCGGACTGACGGGTTTCCAACAACAATAAAAATGCAGGAAGATGAGCCTTAAGCTCGTCTAGTGGTCTGCATAACAACAAGAAATTTCAGACAAACTAGAGGAAATCCCATGAAAACCATGGAAAAACACAAAAAGCTTCGGCTGAGCTCAGCCATTGCCGCCTCTGCTCTGTTCGCCGCCAGCGGCGCTGCAATGGCCGCCCCCGCATCCCTAACCCTACAATACTCCTGCCAGTTCCCAATGGTAGGAACCCATACCATTACAGCCGTCATCACTGCAGACATGCCGGAAGTTGCCAGAGTAGGTGAGCCTATCGGCGACATCACAATCCACGCCGACACCAGCGTGCCTGACGATGCGACCGCAGGCCTCATGATGGTCAGCGCCACAACCATCGAAGGTACCGCGACTTCCTTCACACAAATCGCACTGAACAACCGCACGATCCCTGTGGAAGTCGACCTGAATGTCCCCTCCTCCCCTGTGACCATGGGCCTTACACTGCCGGCAACTGGCATCCAACCCTCCCTCACCTTTGAGGAAGGCGATCAAGGCCCAGCTACTGTTGAAGTCGGCGATCTGAGACTCCATATGATCTCCCGTAAAGCCAACGGCGAACTTGCTACGCCACCTATTGGCGACTTCACTACCGACTGTACCCAGGTTCCCGGCCAAGATAATGTCCTGCACAGATTCACCGTGGAAGACGCTGGCAACGGCGGCGGCGACAACGGTGGTGGCGACAATGGCGGCGGTGACAACGGTGGCGGCGAACCACAACCTGAGATTCCTGCAATCTCTGTAGATCAGGAGACTGTGAACTTTGGCGACGTGCTGGCTGGATTGTCTGCTCAGCGCACTATCACCATTTCCAACGCCGGCACAGCCAGCCTGGCTGTAAACTCCGTAAACATCGTAGGTGGTAACGGAGCGTTCGAGCAATCCAATAATTGCGCGTCCGTAGCCGCAGGCTCTAGCTGCAGCGTCAATGTCACCTACTACGCTTCTGGCGAAGGCTCCCAGTCTGCCACTCTGGTCATTGAGTCCAATGACGAGCTGAACCCAACGGTGGAAATCCCGCTGTCCGGCAACAGCATCACAGAAGCACTCCCCAACATCAGCGTAAGCCAAACCTCCATCAATTTTGGTGAAGTATGGGTTGGTCAGTCACAACAACAAAACCTGACTATTTCCAACACTGGTACGGCCGCACTGACCATCAATGGCGTGGAACTGGCCTCTGGCCTGAACGCTGGCTTCATGATTGGTAGCCACAACTGCACCACTGTTGCCGCAGGCTCAAGCTGCAGCATCCCTGTTACCTTCACTCCGAATGGTGCGGGCGCTGCCCAGGGCTCTGTAGTGATCAGCTCTAACGACCCTGATACCCAATCCATCACTGTATCTCTCTCTGGCGAAGGCAAGGAAGAGGTAGTGGTAGAGCCCACTATCATTGATATCGCCATGGACGTACTGGGCCTGACCTGGATTCGCGCAGGAAACTACGAGATTGATCTGGTCGGTCGCATTGACAGTAAGCTGAATATCTCCGAAGGTACCTTTACTGCTGATCTGTCACTGGAGCCCGCCAAAGCCAAGTTCCAGGTTTCCAAGCTTCTGAAGAGCCTAACTGGTGAGGCGGATGTTCGCTTCGAGCAGGTCGGTGAGACCACTGGCACCCTGATTGATGGCAAGCTGACTGCACAGTCCACGGTGCATATCTATGTACCACGTGCCAACATCAAAATTCTGGGCCTGCCCCTGCCTGTGGGCGGCGGCAAGAACTGCCGCACTTCCGAGCCGGTTGTTATTAACTTGGCCACTCCGCACGGCGAGCAATTCGGCCCGTTCACCGGTGGTAACATCGTTGGCCTATACGACCTGCCCCCGCTGCAAAACTGTGGTCTGCTGACCAGCACTCTGAACGAGTTCATGTCTGGACCGAAGAACGAAATCGGTCTGAACCTGAAGGCCATCCTGGACTTCTAAGAGTCGACTAGCAGCCTGACTATAACAACCTCTCCCAAGGGGTTGTTATAGAAACCTATAAATCCCCGCCATCTGGCGGGGATTTTTCATTTCTCCCCCCCCCTTAAGGCTTAATGCGTTCCCTATAACCGTTAAAAGAATGTGCTCCGACTCATCCACCAACACCTCATTGACTCAACTCCTTTTAACGACACATTGCAAACCATAACTTTAAGGAATGAGGCCCCAAGCCCTTCCGCTTATCGATCTTCTGAATGAACACAAGCTTCAAAGGCCCCGAGAGATTTCCGGATAGCATGCAAATCAAGCCAATACACCAGCTGCCACTGAAAGCTTATGGCAAATCATGAGCCTTTGTTTTAACCACTCCCCTACCAAGAAATGACCGGCCTGAGAGCTGTTCGCCTAAACAGCGCCCCTATTGACACATTCTAGCGGCCCCAGCCATACACCTGAACTAGACCACAAGCGGCCCAAGTGGTGAAACGAAAAGGAAGATATGGAGCCCCAAAACGAAAAAACCCCGCTGATGCGGGGTTTCTTTGCATTGCATGCCTGGATCAACCAGGCATTGGTATGCAGACTAGATTACAGAACTTTGTCCAGCTCTTGCTCCAGTTCAGGAACAGCTTGGAACAGGTCTGCAACCAGGCCGTAATCGGCAACTTGGAAAATCGGAGCTTCCTCGTCCTTGTTGATCGCAACGATCACCTTGGAACCGGACATACCCGCCAAGTGCTGAATCGCGCCGGAAATACCAACCGCGATGTACAGCTGCGGAGCAACGATCTTACCGGTCTGGCCAACTTGCATGTCGTTGGGAACGAAGCCCGCGTCAACAGCTGCACGAGATGCACCAACTGCGGCGCCAAGCTTGTCGGCGATCTTCTCCAGCATTTTGAAGTTTTCGCCGTTTTGCATACCGCGGCCACCGGAAATCACGATGGAAGCACTGGTCAGCTCCGGACGGTCTGACTTCGCCATTTCTGCTTTCACGAACTGGGAAGTACCTGCATCCTTGGCGAGGCTCAGCGCTTCAACAGCGGCGGAACCACCTTCAGCTGCAACCGGATCAAAGGCGGTCGGACGTACAGTGATAACCTTGATGCTATCACTGGACTTCACCGTTGCCAGAGCGTTACCGGCATAGATCGGGCGCTGGAAGGTGTCTGCAGACTCAACTTTAATGATGTCAGAAATCTGAGCCACATCCAGCAGCGCTGCAACGCGGGGCAGGAAGTCTTTTCCAGTGGTGCCGGCCGGAGTCAGGATATGGGTGTAGTCCTTACCGATTTCAGCAACCAGCAGACTCAGGTTTTCAGCCAGCTGATTGGCATAGGCTGCGTCGTCGGCTACCAGTACTTTGCTAACGCCTTCTGCTTTGGCAGCAGCTTCAGCTACGCCTGCGCAACCCTGGCCAGCTACCAGGACAGTAATGTCGCCACCAATTTGCTTGGCGGCACCAATTGTGTTCAGCGTCGAAGGCTTCAGGCTCTGATTGTCGTGGTCAGCAATAACGAGAATGCTCATTTAGATCACCTTCGCTTCGTTCTTCAGTTTGTCTACCAGTTCTGCAACAGATGCAACCTTGATGCCCGCCTTACGCTGAGCCGGAGCTTCTACCTTCAGGGTGGTCAGGCGAGGTGCCACATCCACACCCAGATCAGCCGGGGTAGTGGTTTCCAGGGGCTTCTTCTTGGCCTTCATGATGTTGGGCAGGGAGGCATAACGGGGCTCGTTCAGACGCAGATCCGTGGTTACAACGGCCGGCAGGTTCAGAGCAACAGTGACCAGACCACCATCGACTTCACGAGTCACATTGACTTTCTCACCCTCAACAACAACCTCGGAGGCAAAGGTTCCCTGCGGATAACCACAGAGCGCCGCCAGCATCTGGCCAGTCTGGTTGTTGTCGGAATCAATAGCCTGCTTGCCAAGAATGACCAGCTTGGGCTGCTCTTTATCTACGACCGCTTTCAGCAGTTTGGCTGCGGCCAGAGATTGGATTTCTTCGTCAGTTTGGATCAGGATGCCACGATCGGCTCCAAGAGCCAGGGCAGTACGGATCTGCTCTTGTGCGGCTTGCGGACCGATGGAAACAACGACGACTTCCGTCGCAATGCCCTTCTCTTTCAGGCGCACCGCCTCTTCCACTGCGATTTCGCAGAAGGGATTCATTGCCATTTTGACGTTGGTTAAATCAACACCTGTGTTATCAGGCTTGACGCGCACCTTGACGTTATAGTCAATGACTCGTTTAACAGCGACAAGAACCTTCATAGATTCCTCGTTCTCTTCGATGGATTCAGGTTTCATTTATAAAGAAAACCGGCCCCCGCACGATCATGGCGGATACAACGGACGCCGAAGGTGTGAGCCTGGGTCACACAAAGCAGCGTAATACTGAACGTAAATAAAAGTGAGGTCAATAGCAGAAGGGTGTGTAAGCCCACACTAGTGCCTCTCGAACGCCCATTCAGAGGTCAGTGGGCAGCAAAACCACTTCCATTAGCCAAATTCATCAATCAGAACCCCGATCCCAGGTTGCCATTTCTCGTCTAATCCTGCTTTGACTTGTCACGGCGCCATGTTGCGGAAGCCCGGATCTCCCAATTTTGAGCTACTGAACTGACCATCCAACCCTCTTGCGGCCCGCTGTATAAACTGCCCAACCACATACAGCTATAACATACAGACAGCCCTACACCCTGGCTACGCTGCATTATCTAAACCAGGCGTGAAGTGCCGTATTTAAGCGAAAAACCATACAAGATTCAAACAAGCGTTTGTTTGAACCTGCTTTTGTTATATGCTAAGCGCTCGAAAGCATCTATAATCTCGCCGTTTGTGCGCGGGGTCGGTACTGTTCGGTGGGCATATCCAGTCCTCGGAGACGACAAAGGGCGCATGGAAAAAGAATGAAACGCCAGCCTCCATATCTGGAAAGTGCATCTGCTAGCTGTTCGGAACGCCGGGCAAAGGTTTTCCAAATAAAGGACATGACTAGCGGCATTCGCGAGCTGTCTGGATCAAGTTAAACATTTTGAGAGTTGTGAAGACGAAGGAGACCTATCGTGGAACGTGAATCGATGGAGTTTGACGTCGTAATCGTCGGCGCCGGACCGGCGGGCCTGTCAGCGGCCTGTCGCCTTAAGCAATTGGCACAAGAAGCCGGCGAAGAAATCACCGTCTGCGTCGTAGAGAAAGGCTCCGAGGTCGGCGCCCATATTCTTGCTGGTACCGTTTTCGAGCCGACTGCACTCAATGAGCTATTTCCGAACTGGAAAGAGTTGGGTGCACCACTGAATACCCCGGTCACTCGTGACGATATCTTCATGATGAAGAGCCAAGACGGCGCCCTGAAGATCCCCAACGCATTTGTGCCCCGCAACATGCACAACCAGGGCAACTACATCATCAGCCTTGGTAACCTGTGCCGCTGGCTGGCGGAACAGGCCGAAGCACTGGGTGTTGAAGTTTATCCCGGCTTTGCCGCAGCTGATATTATCTATGGCGAAGACGGCAGCGTTCAGGGCATCCTGACTGGCGATATGGGTGTAGGCCGCAATGGCGAACATAAAGACACCTACATGCCGGGCATGGAACTGCGCGCCAAGTACACCCTCTTCTGCGAAGGCTCCCGCGGCCATCTGGGCAAGCGTTTGATGGAGCGCTTCAACCTGAATGAAAACTGCGACCCCCAACACTACGGCATTGGTATTAAAGAGCTGTGGGATATCGATCCGTCCAAGCATGAGCCCGGTCTGGTCGTCCACTCCTTTGGCTGGCCGCTGAAAGAATCCGGCACCACCGGTGGTGGCTTCCTGTATCACCTGGAAAACAACCAGGTCTATGTGGGGCTGATTACCGACCTCAGCTATAGCAACCCGCACTTGAGCCCCTTCGAGGAGTTCCAGCGCTACAAGTTGCACCCGGAAATCCGCAAGTTCCTGGAAGGCGGCAAGCGTGTTGCCTACGGCGCCCGCGCCATCACCAAGGGTGGCTTCAACTCCCTGCCGAAGATGACCTTCCCGGGCGGCTTGCTGCTGGGTTGCGATGCAGGCACCCTGGTATCTTCCAAAATCAAGGGCTCCCATGCGGCCATGAAGAGCGGCATGATCGGCGCGGAAGCTGTTTTCGAAGCCCTCAAGGCGGGCAACGTCGGCACTGAACTGACCAGCTTCACCGAGAAGTTCAAGAACTCCTGGCTGTATAAAGAGCTGTATGACGAGCGTAACTTCGTCCCGGCCCAGCACAAGTTTGGTGCCATTATCGGTGGCGGCATTACCTTCCTGGAGCAGAACATCCTGCGCCGCAGCTTGCCGATCACCTTCCATGACACCACCAAGGATCATGAGGCGCTCAAGCCGGCTGCTGAATGCCCCAAAATCAACTATCCCAAGCCCGATGGCGTCCTGACGTTCGACCGTCTGTCTTCAGTGTTCCTGTCCAACACGAACCACGAAGAAGATCAGCCCATTCACTTGACGCTGAAAGACCCGAACGTGCCCATCAACCATAACCTGCCCCTCTATGATGAGCCCGCGCAACGTTATTGCCCGGCAGGTGTTTATGAGGTGGTGACCCAGGACGACGGCAGCAAGCGCTTCCAGATCAACGCGCAAAACTGCGTTCATTGCAAAACCTGTGATATCAAGGATCCCACCCAGAACATCGTCTGGGTTACCCCGGAAGGTGGTGGCGGTCCCAACTATCCCAACATGTAATGGATCCCCAACAGTAAGAAGTAACCACTCCGGCCTTTCACCAGGCCGGAGTGGCACACATCTTCAAAGGGACCAAGGAAGGCTCCTTTAACAACAAGGAATGTTTATGATCAACGTTGATCTCTCTCCCCTGATTGGCAAGCTCGACTCCTACACGCTCAGCAACCTTGAGTCTGCCGCCGGCTTCTGCCTTAGCCGAACACACTTCAATGTAGAACTGGAACACTGGTTCCTGAAACTTTTTGAAAATCCGGACAGCAACCTGTCCCTGATTCTCAGCGCCTATAAAGTCAATCCGGCCAAACTGGTACAGGAACTTGCCCTTTCCCTGGAGCAATTGCGTACAGGCAACAGTCGCCGCCCTGACCTGGCCCCGGCACTGTCAGACTTGCTCCATTACGCCTGGCTGCTCGCTTCCGTCGAAGTCAACCATCAGAAGATCGGCTCTCCCCACCTGTTGGGCGCCCTGCTTTTATCTCCTGACCTGAGAAGGCCATTTTTGGACAGTTGCCCCTCCTTGGAGGCCATTCCAGGGGAAGCCATCCGGGACTTCCTGCACGGGCTGACTCCGGACGAAGCTCCAGCCCCGTCTCCGGGCGAAGGAGCAACAGCACAGCCTGTCCCAAGCGAGGCATTGGAACGCTTCACCGTAGACCTGACCGCCAGGGCTCGCGAAGGGCTGATTGATCCGGTGCTGGGCAGGGATGATGAAATTCGCCAATGTATCGATATCTTCTCCCGTCGCCGCCAAAACAACCCGATCCTGACCGGCGAAGCCGGCGTCGGCAAAACCGCGGTGGTAGAAGGCCTGGCATTACGGATTGCCGCCGGAGACGTGCCAGATTCCCTCAAGAACGTCTGCCTGCGGGTACTGGACCTGGGTCTTTTACAAGCTGGGGCGAGCTTCAAGGGCGAGTTCGAGAAGCGACTGCGCCAGGTCATCGACGAAGTCAAAGCCTCACCTGTTCCCATCATTATTTTTATCGACGAAGCCCACACCCTTATTGGCGCGGGCGGCGCCGAAGGCCAGGGCGACGCTGCAAACTTCCTCAAGCCAGCATTGGCGCGAGGCG
>JAJUGC010000065.1 GCA_029268325.1 Gammaproteobacteria bacterium
CATTGCCAAGCAGCTGGGCTTGCCGATCCGTTTTATCGGGGTGGGCGAGCAGATCGACGACCTGCGGCCCTTCAATGCTGAAGAGTTTATTGATGCCCTGTTTGCACCCAGTCGGTAATGACAGGATCCTCGGGAAAAGGCCGGCTTGCCTTTGAGGTGGGCCTGAACGCCGAACCCCATTTCGCCATAACCGAGACCGGCTCCCATGATTGTGCTTGAAAACGTCAGCAAGCGGTATCCCGGCGGGTTTGAGGCTCTCAAACAGGTGAGCTTGCATATCGCCCGTGGTGAAATGGCGTTTTTGACCGGGCATTCGGGAGCCGGCAAAAGCACCCTGATGAAGCTGATCATGCTGATGGAACGCCCCAGCCAGGGGCAGGTGATTGTCGGCGGTCAGAACCTCAATCGTATCCCCAAGCGGCAGATTCCTTACTACCGGCGCCATGTGGGCGTGGTCTTTCAGAACCACCATTTGCTATTTGACCGGACTGTGTTCGACAACGTGGCCTTGCCCTTGGCCATTGCCGGGGTATCCCCCCGGGATATTGGCCGCCGGGTTCGGGCGGCGCTGGACAAGGTGGGGCTGCTGAACAAGGAGCGGCTCAATCCGGTGGCCCTTTCCGGTGGTGAGCAGCAGCGGGTGGGAATTGCCCGGGCCATAGTCAACAAGCCGCCTCTGCTGCTGGCGGATGAGCCCACCGGGAACCTGGACCCGGAATTGGCCGCAGAGATCATGAAGCTGTTTGAACAGCTCAACCAGGTCGGCGTGACCATGCTGATCGCCAGCCACGATTTGGCCCTGATTTCCCATATGCGCCATCGGATGATCCGTCTGGAGCAGGGGCGTTTGCTGTCGGGAGGCCATCATGCGGCCTGAGCGTCAGGGAGCGTCTCCGGTAAAGCGGGCGAAACGGCCAAGGCGAGCAGCCGAGCCGGCCCCGTCCGGTGCAACCGCCGGGGTGGAGCTGGCGGCCGTCCAAACCTATCTTGATCACCATCGCCGGGTTGCCCGGGACAGCTTGCTGCGTTTGCTACGCGCCCCCCTGGCCAGCCTCCTGACCTGGGCGGTCATCGCCATTGCGCTGGCTCTGCCCGCGGCGCTGTTTTTGATGTTGTCCAATGTGGAGCAAGTGAGCCAGAGCTGGACCAGCTCACCGCGCATTACCCTGTACCTGGAGTTGCAGGTGGGGGCGGACCAGGCCCGCCAGATGCAGGAGATGATCCGCAACAAGCCCCAGGTGGACGCGGTGGATTACATTAGCCCCGAGCAGGCCCTGGAGGAATTCAAGGCATTTTCTGGACTGGGTGAGGCGATCGACTATCTGGGGGAAAACCCCTTGCCGCCCGTGTTGGTCGTTACGCCGGCGGCGGGATTGGAATCGGCAGCCCAGATGGAAGCTTTGCAGCGGGAACTGGCGGCACTGCCGGGAGTGACCCAGGTGCAGCTGGACATGGAGTGGGTAGAGCGGCTGTATAGCCTGATGGAGCTGGTTCGCCGGGGGATTTTGGCGCTGGGTGGGTTGTTGGCGGTGGCGGTGTTGCTGGTGATTGGCAATACCATCCGCCTGGCTATTGAAAGCCGCCGTGAAGAGATCGTGGTGATCAAGCTGGTGGGCGGCACCGACAGCTTTGTCCGCCGCCCTTTCCTCTATACCGGGGTCTGGTATGGTTTGGGCGGGGCGATCCTGGCCTGGCTGCTGGTGTTTTTCTGGTTGTTGTGGCTGGCGGGGCCGGTTGAGGAATTGGCCCGGCTCTATGCCCTGGATTTTCAATTGGCGGGCTTGGGAGTAGAGTCTACACTTACCCTGCTGGGCACTGGTATGCTGCTTGGATGGTGTGGCGCCCGACTGGCAGTACAGCGCCATTTGGATGAGATTGAACCCCAGTAAAAACCCCCTTGAAATTTTTCTCGGGATCACCATGATTGGGGATCTAATTTCATTTTGTAACTGCCTTTTGGGGCAGAACGAATTAGAGTGAGGAACTTTTTTCTAACCGAACGGTCTGATTCGTTAACAAAATAGTTGTTCTATTGGAGAAAACATGAGCATGGGCAAAAGCTTACGGCCAGTTGAATTAATGGCGCCGGGTGCCAATCTGGAGTCGTATATTCAAGCGGTTAACAGCATCGCCATCTTAAGCGCGGATGAGGAGCGTGAGCTGGCAGAGCGCCTGTACCGCTTCGGCGACCTGGAAGCAGCCCGTCGCTTAGTCATGTCTCATTTGCGGTTTGTCGTTCACATTGCCCGGAGCTACTCCGGCTATGGTTTGCCCCAAGCTGATCTGATCCAGGAAGGTAATGTCGGCCTGATGAAGGCCGTGAAACGCTTTAACCCTGATTTTGGTGTGCGCCTGGTGTCCTTTGCGGTGCACTGGATCAAAGCGGAAATTCATGAATTCATTCTGCGCAACTGGCGGATCGTCAAGGTGGCCACCACCAAGGCGCAACGCAAGCTGTTTTTCAATCTGCGCAGTGCCAAGAAACGTTTAGCCTGGCTGACCAATGACGAGGTCAATGCCGTAGCTGCGGATTTGGGGGTCGAGCCCCGCGTGGTGCGGGAGATGGAAGGCCGCCTCAGCGCCCAGGATACGGCGTTCGATGCCGGTGTGGACGAGGATGATGACACGGCCTATCAGGCACCGGCCTACTATTTGGAAGACCGCCGGTATGACCCTGCCACCCAACTGGAGAAGGCCGACTGGTCGGAGGACTCCAATGCCCGTCTGCATCAGGCACTGGATGCCCTGGACGAGCGCAGCAAGGATATCCTGGCGCGGCGCTGGCTGACGGAGAACAAGGCAACCCTGCATGAGCTGGCAGACCAGTACAAGGTGTCGGCGGAACGTATCCGCCAATTGGAAAAGAACGCCATGAAGAAGGTTCGAACCATGATGGAAGCCTGAGAGCCGGCTTCGAACCTTTCCATGAAACCGCCTGCGGGCGGTTTTTTTTCGCCTGCTATCGGGCTAATCTCGGCTCACTGGTTTTAATGAAGGTATTGAGGGCATGACAAACGCTTCCTTGCATATTGCTTTTTTGGGGATCGGCCTGATGGGACGTCCCATGACGGAAAATCTGCTGAAGGCGGGCTTCTCCATGAGCCTGTGGAACCGCACCCGAGCCAAGCTGGAAGGGTTCGAGGGACGAGCCCGGCTGGCACAGACGCCGGCTGAGGCGGTGCGGGAGGCGGACGTGGTGATCTGCATGCTGGAAAATGGCCCGGTGGTGGATGAGGTCCTTCGCCACCAGGGAGTCGTGGAGGCTTGTAAGCCCGGTGCCTTGGTAATTGATATGAGCTCCATTCCGCCGCAAACGGCCCGGGAGCATGCCGCTGCCCTGGCGGCCCGTAACGTTGGCCATCTGGATGCGCCGGTATCTGGTGGTACCCTGGGGGCGCAACAGGCCAACCTGTCCATTATGGTGGGCGGCAAGCGGGAAGATTACGAGCGTGCCCAGCCGGTGTTCCAGGCCTTGGGGCGGACCACCTATATCGGCCCCCATGGGGCCGGCCAACTGGCGAAACTGGCGAACCAAGCCATCGTCGGCATTACCATTGGTGCCGTATCCGAGGCCCTGCTGCTGGCAGCCCAGGGTGGTGCCGATCCGGCGGCGGTACGGGAGGCCTTACTGGGTGGTTTTGCTTCCAGCCGCATTCTGGAGTTGCACGGCCAGCGCATGATTGATCGCAATTTCGTGCCCGGTGCCCGATCGCGGGTGCAACTGAAGGACTTGCGGATGATCCTCGATGAAGCACGGGCAGAGAATCTGACCCTGCCCCTGACCCAGCGGGTCTACGACGAATACCTGGGCCTGATCGCCGCAGGCCATGACGGGGTAGACCACAGTGGCTTGCTGCTGCAGCTGGAGCGGCTGAATAATACCCGACTGAATGACAAGCCGGATCAGCTTGCCGACGAGTAGCAAGCTGTCCCCCCATAATCCGGCTGAAGACCGACTCCTTATCGTTATCGGACAAGCGTAATGCCAAGATTTGCTGCCAACCTGACCATGTTGTTCAACGAAGTGCCCTTTCTGGATCGCTTTGAAAAAGCGGCCCAGGCCGGTTTCCGGGGGGTGGAATACCTGTTCCCCTATGCCTGGGACAAACAGGAACTGCGGGCACGGCTGGACGAATGGGGTCTGGTCCAGGTGCTCCATAATATGCCTCCGGGCGATTGGGACGCGGGGGAGCGGGGCATTGCCTGCCATCCCGACCGGGTGGAGGAATTCAAGCGCGGTGTGGAACAGGCTGGCGAGTACGCCTTGGCGCTAGGTTGCCGCCAGGTTAATTGCCTGGCGGGGCTGGCTCCGGCGGGATACGAGCCGGGCCAGTTACGCGATACCCTGATCAGTAACCTTGAGTATGCCACTGCCCAGTTGAAACCCCTGGGGATCCGGGTGCTGGTGGAGGCCATCAACAGCCGCTGGGATATGCCCGGATTCTTCCTGGATTCCACCGCCAAGGCCTTGGAGATCATCGCGGCGGTAGGTTCGGATAATCTCGGTTATCAGTATGATGTGTACCATATGCAGATCATGGAAGGAGATTTGGCACGAACCTTGGAGCAACATCTGGGGATGATTGGCCACATTCAAATTGCTGATAATCCGGGGCGCCATGAGCCGGGAACCGGCGAGATCAACTTCGATTATTTATTCCAACATCTGGATCGGATCGGCTATCAGGGCTGGGTTAGCTGTGAGTACCGGCCTGCCGGGGACACGGAGTCCGGTCTGGGATGGTTCAAGGCGTTGCGAGAGAGAGGTCTGGCCCGGTAGCTTTCCGCCATGGAAACAGCTGTTGCCTGCAGCAACTGCGCAACGGATTGCTCAGTAACAACAAGAGGAGTGAAAGCATGCGGATTCTCGTTGTCGAAGATGATCACGAGGTCGCAGAGTACCTCAAAAACGGCTTGGAAGAGAGCGGCTATAAGGTTGATTGCGCCGCCAACGGGCATGATGGCCTGTATATGGCCACCGGCGAAAACTATGACTTGTTGATTGTGGACCGAATGCTGCCCGGCTTGGATGGCCTGGCCCTGATCAAGGCCTTGCGGGCGGCTGGCCGGCAGGTACCGGTGTTGGTGCTCAGTGCCCTGGGTGAAGTGGACGATCGGGTGCAAGGGCTGCGGGCCGGTAGTGACGATTACCTGACCAAGCCGTTTTCCTTTAGTGAGCTGCTGGCCCGAATCGAAGCGCTGCTGCGCCGGGGCTCGATTGGTAGCGATGTGGTCACGGAGCTGAAAGTGGCGGATCTGGAGATGGATCTGCTATCCCGGACGGTGCATCGGGCCGGTCAGGAAATCGACCTGCAACCCCGGGAATTTCGCCTGCTGGAATACTTTATGCGACATGCCGGCCAGGTGCTGACCCGAACCATGCTGCTGGAAAAGGTCTGGGATTATCATTTTGACCCCCAAACCAACGTGATTGACGTGCATGTCAGCCGGCTGCGGGCCAAGATCGACAAGAACTTCGATAAGCCCCTGATCCATACCGTTCGTGGGGCCGGGTACATTCTACGTGAAGCTGACTAAACTACTGCGCACGTCCACCTTCCAGCTGGCGCTGGTCTACATGACGCTGTTCGCCACCTCGGTGTTTATCCTGCTGGGCTTTATCTACTGGGCCACGGCAGGCTATATGGCCCGCCAGACCGATGAAACCATCGAGGCGGAGATCCAGGGACTGGCCGAACAATACCAGCGCCAGGGACTGGAAGGCTTGATCAGCGTGATTCAGGAGCGAACCGCCAAGAATATGGACGGCAGCTCCGTGTATCTGTTCACCTCCCAGGACGGCCAATACCTAGCCGGCAACCTGCTGGCCTGGCCGGAGGCGGAAATCAACGAAGGCTGGATCAACTTCCACTTGGATGAGCGGGTGGCCAAGCCCCGCAGTGGCGACCTCCACCTGGTCCGGGGGCGGGTGTTCCGTACCGAAGGGGGCATGCGCCTCCTGGTTGGGCGTGATGTCCATAACCTGATGGAAGTGCAGGAGTTGGTGTCCCGGGCACTGACCTGGGGTATGGGGGTGACCGTGGCCTTGGCGTTTGCGGGCGGGCTCTTTATGAGCCGCAGTACCTTGCGGCGCATCGAGTCCATCAACCAAACCAGCCGTGAAATCATGAAAGGCGACCTGTCCCGGCGGATTCCCACCCGGGGCAGTGGCGATGACTTCGACCAGTTGGCCGAAAACCTGAACGCCATGCTGGAGCAGATCGAGGTCTTGATGGAAGGGGTGCGGCATGTTTCCAACAATATCGCCCATGACCTGCGCACGCCCCTGACTCGCCTGCGGAATCGCCTGGAGAACATGCAAAGCCACACCCATGATCCAGTCCAGGCCCAGGAGTCCATCTCCCAGGCATTGCTGGAGGCAGACCGAATCCTGCAGACGTTCAACGCCTTGCTGCGCATTTCCCGCATCGAGTCCGGCGGCTTCCAGCGCCCCAACCAGAAGGTTTCCCTTAAGGAACTGGTGGCCGATGCCGTGGAGCTTTACGAGGCCCTGGCCCAGGACAAAGAGCAGACCTTCGAGGCCGATTTGCACAGCGATGTGGAAATCCTCGGCGACCGGGACCTGCTATTTCAGGCCCTGGCGAACCTGCTGGATAACGCCATCAAGTACACCCCTGAGCGGGGCCATATCAAGGTTTGGCTGGAGCGGGGCGCCAAGGCGCGCCTGGTGGTAAGCGATAGTGGTGTCGGGGTGCCCAGTGCGGAACGGGATAAGGTGTTTGAGCGTTTCTATCGGGTGGATAAGGACCGCAGTACCCTGGGTAACGGTCTGGGGCTGAGCCTGGTCAAGGCCGTAGTCGAGCTGCACCGGGGCCGGATCTGGCTGGAAGATAACGACCCCGGGTTAAGGGTGGTGCTGGAACTACCCTATGCCTAGCCGCTATTTCAAGCACTGGCTCATCAACGGGCCAGCCCCAGCCGACCGAAGCTTTGGGGCCAGCCATGGCGATGGCTTAGCTGGCGTTTGAGGAGCGCTGATCCTGCAGGCGGGTCAGAGTGCTTTTGAACGGTTCCAGAAGACCGTTGAGACTGCTGCGGGTTTGCTGCTCAAACTGGCGGCGCAGGCGGTCCAACTGGGCCTTGCGGGCCATGACTTTCACATTCAGGCTGTCCAGCTCACCTTTCAGGCGCTGTTGCTCGGCAAACAGGAAGGCGAGGGCATTATGACGGTTGACCTTGTCGGTAATGCCGAACTGATCGAGACGATAGCCGATCAGGTCGAGCCCGTTCAGGGCGGTATTTAGTACTTTTTCTGCCTGTTTCATAGGGTTCCCCAACTGATTCCCAACATTGATCCTTGCCACCTGGCTCCGGGGAGCCGGATTGGAACCATAATGAGAAAAACTAGGGCAGGCAACCTAATTTGCTGTAGGGGTATGGTCTGCTTGATTAACGAAGCTTAATGGCTCGGGTAGGGGTAAATGGAGGATGACACTCTAGAATGGAAGTGGTGGGATTTGGAAACAATTCGGTTTAATGCGACAGTTTAACGCTTTTGAAGGTCTCCAATTCCCAATTGCTTTACTGTCTCCTTAACTGCCAACGGGCTCCCAGCCCTGTTAAAAGCCCCGCGATGTCCCATGCCGGGGCGTTTTTTATTGAGCGCAGCACCCTTTGGAGCCTCGGGCAGCTTGGCTGGCTCTGGCGCTTAAGAGCCAGACGGTTACTTTTCGTATTCGATCTTGGTGATATACCAGCGGGCAACTCCCATGGGGGTCTGCACCAGGGCTTCGTCATCCACTTCCTTTTTGAGCAGCGCTCGGGCCATGGGCGAGTCGATGGAGATGTAATCCTTGCGGTCGAAGATTTCGTCGTGCCCGACAATACGAAAACGCTTGGTTTCGCCTTCGTCATTCTCAATCTCCACCCAGGCTCCGAAGAACACCCGCCCTTCCTGCTCCGGCGCATAGTCTACCACCCGGAGCTCGTTCAGGCAGCGCTCCAGGTAGCGCACCCGCCGGTCGATCTGGCGCAGCAGGCGCTTGTTGTACTGGTAGTCGGCATTCTCACTGCGATCGCCCAGGCTCGCCGCCCAGGTCACCTTCTTGGTGACTTCGGGCCGTTCGATCCGCCACAGGCGGTCCAGTTCAGCTTTGAGGGCCTCGAAACCGGTACGAGTAATCAACTTTGCTTTCATAGCCGTAGTCTGGGGAAAGAATCTCTCTGTAGTTAGAACACTTTATGGGCTTTCGGGTGCAGGCTTAAGGCCTTTCAGCAGGCCCTTGTCTTTGGTTGCACCCGAGCTTGCTATTAACTAAGGACTGTATGGTGCTATCGAGGAGGCCTGGCACAATTCGCTGAATCACCCGGCCAGTGGGCCATTGTTGACGCTAAGTCCCTCCCAAGGCAACCTGTAGCTTCCGAAAATCTTGTTTAAGGAGCAGCACGACCCATTATGGCGAACAAGCTTAGACTCAGTGAAAGCGAATGGCGTCAGCGGCTATCGCCGGAAGCCTATCAGGTATTGCGCGAGCATGGTACGGAAGCGCCCTGGACGGGCTGCTTCGTGAGCACCAAGGAGCCGGGAACCTATGTGTGTGCAGCCTGCCATAACCCGCTTTTTAAATCCGGCGAGAAGTTTGAATCGGGAACCGGTTGGCCTTCGTTTACCCGCCCGGTTTCACCGGATTCGGTCGAGGAATATGAGGACCGTTCCTACGGCATGATCCGCACCGAGGTGCGCTGTGCCCGTTGTGACAGTCATCTGGGCCACGTCTTTCCCGACGGCCCGCCCCCTACCGGCCTGCGTTACTGCATCAATTCGATCTGCGTGAAACACGTGGCCGAGGGGGAGTCCCTCCCGCTGGTCGAGGCGGAGTCTACCTAGCGACTGGTCATGCCTAGAGCCACGCGCCGATGAGCCTGTCTCCGGACTCTTTACCCATTGCTGACAGGCGGTCCGGGCGCTGGACCAGCCCTGCGGGCCGGTTGGCCTGGTATCTCGCCCTGATCGGGGTGGCCGGCTTGCTGCCGTTGC
>JAJUGC010000066.1 GCA_029268325.1 Gammaproteobacteria bacterium
GGATCTCGTCAAGCATCAGCAGCCAGCCCTTTTCGTCGCAGATTTTGCGCAGGGCTTGCATGTATTCCACTTGGGCGGGGTTCACACCGCCTTCGCCTTGGACGGGCTCGACCAAGACTGCCACGATATTGCTGTTGGACTCAGCAATGCTCTCGATGGCCTCAATGTCGTTAAAGGGGGTGCGCACAAAGCCCGACAGCAATGGCTCGAAACCGGCCTGGACCTTGCGGTTGCCGGTTGCGGTCAGGGTTGCCATGGTGCGGCCATGGAAGGCTCCTTCCATGACAATAATGGTTGGCACGTCAATGCCGCGCTGGTGACCATACATGCGCGCCAGCTTGATGGCGGCTTCGTTCGCCTCGGCACCGGAGTTGCCAAAGAAGACGCGCTCCATGCCTGACACTTCACAAAGTTCGCGGGCCAGCTCAGTCTGAAGAGGAATCTGATAAACATTGGAGCAGTGGATCAAGAGACCGGCTTGCTGGCGGATGGCCTCGGTGACTGCAGGATGGGCGTGGCCCAGGCCGCAGACTGCGATACCGCTGAGGGCATCGAAGTACTTGTTGCCTTGCGTGTCGTAAAGCCATGCGCCTTCACCCCGCTCAAAGGCGACGGGAATGCGGCCATAGGTATTCATCAGCGGCTGGTCAGCCATGTATTTATTCCTCTATAACAACGCAAAAAGGCAGCATGGGCTGCCTGTTTGGTTCAAATACTATCGGCAATCATTCTGGATGGCAATTCGCCCAGGAAGGCGCCACCTGAGGTAACGGCTAGAGAAGAATACACTAGACGCATTTTGGAGACTGCGCAAGAGGGATGAACCAAAGGTGCGTAAAGCTGCACAGGCCCATCGTCCCGGTAAAGGGCAGCGGTTTTGGGGGAATCTCCTGACTAAGATGGTCGGCTATTGTAAATCGGTGTAGAATTCGCTCCAGATTAGATAATCGTCACGAATCCTCGAGGTGTCACTTATGGATGTCATTGAAACCATCAAGAGCCAAATAGAAGGCAATAAAATCCTTCTTTATATGAAGGGCACTCCCCAGATGCCCCAGTGTGGGTTTTCTGCCCGTACGGTCCAAACCCTGATGGCCTGTGGCGAAAAGTTCGCTTATGTGAACATCCTGGAGCATCCGGAGATCCGTGAAGCCCTGAAGACCTACTCCAACTGGCCCACGTATCCACAGCTCTATATCGATGGCGAGCTGGTAGGTGGCTGTGACATTGTCACTGAGCTCTATCAAAGCGGTGAGCTGCAGCAGATGATCAAGGACGCTGCTCAAAGCGCCTAGTGCCGAGAAGTAGAAAGTCTTGCAAGTAAACAAGTAGAAAAGCCGCCTTGAGCGGCTTTTCTGGTTTTGGGGCAGGCCAAATCCTATCGGCGGTTGCTTCGGGGCTGGTACTGGATATCCACGGTGTAGGTATAGCCTAGGGAAGCATCTTCTGCCGGAGGCGGCGGAAAGGGGCTGGCTGCATAGGCGCTACGTTGGGCGGCCAGGTCCAGGGCCCGGTCGCCACTGCTTTGGAGAATGTCTGCCCGCACCAGGGCCCCATTGGAAAGAAGCCGGAGACGCAAGCGTACCCGCCGCTCTTGCTGCAGGCGAGAAAAGGCGTATTGGGCGTCGTGGTATTGATTGCGTCCCAGAATCTCCAGCAGTTGGCGCTGGTAGGGGCTCATCGGGGGCAGTTCGGAGGTGCTTAGCCGGGTGACTTGATCCGGGCTTGCATCCTGATGCTCCAACACCGGGGTTGAGGATGAAAACCAAGTTCCGATCCAGGCGGTATCGGAACTGGGCGACTGGAAGTCCCGGGCGCGGCTGGGTAGCTGATCGGGAAGCTGGAGCCAGAGTCCGGGGTCACCTTCCAGGCTGGTAATGGTTTCGAGCTCTCGGGGGGGGAGGGAGGTATCTGGCAAAGCGGGCGCGGTGAATGCCGGGCTGCTAATTCTGACCTGCAGAGTGGGGTGGGAGGTAGAGGGCTGCGGAGTCTGGGGCCAGGCCAACAGGCCAAGCACCAGGGCATGGCACAGGATTGCAATGAGCAATGCTGTTGGGAGGCGAGAAGGCATGGCAGCGGTTTCGTACATCCAGATTCCCGATAGTCACAACCATAAGCGAAACCAGGGGCCGCACCATCCAGGAGGCCCGGTAACAGAATACTTGGCTCTCGGGGCATTCGTCGAGAGTAGCGGGCAGCTTTTAGCTGCCCGTGCGTCGCCACTGGGGTAGGAGGAAGAGCCCTTTGCGGGGCGTTGCTTCTGCCTCCGAATTAACTTGCACCCGGTTGCGCCGGAAGTCGCTGGCCAGTTCAAGTCGGCTTTTCTTGAGGACCTTGAGTCCCAGGCGGTTAACAAAAACGAAGGGTTCGTCGTCTGTTCCCCGCGAGGACAGTCGGCAACGTAGGGTGGTGCCGTCAACCCGGTTGAATTCCAGCCAGGTGCCAACAGGGAGCTGATCCACTCGAGTGAGATACTCGGCCAGTGTGGCCTTCTCTTGTTCTTCCTGACGCTCAATGGCGGTTTTGATATAGCCCAGGGTGTTGTTTGGGCGCGCAGGCGGGGGAATCTCCTGAACTGCCGAGAAGACGGATTGGCGTTTGAAGGTTTGGGTGAGCTCCCGTTTCAGGGCCAAGAGCTGCTGCTCCAGCTTTCCTTTGTTATAGCCGGATTCCAGAAGTTCTTGTTTCAAGGTCTTGAGCAATTGGGGCACGGTTTTGACCCAGCGCTGGCGTTCCCGAAAGGCGGTATGGTGTTGCAGGCACCAGATAAGCTCGTCGAGAGTGTCCAGGCTTTGTCGCCAGCTCTCTTCAGCGTCATCCTTGAGATAGGCCAGGAGCATAACGCGACTCCAGCCTTGTTGGATGAGTTCCACGGTGGAGTCCGGCAACTGCCAGGTCTCCAACTTGTCCCGCAGGATCTGTTCCACGGCTTCCTGGGCCTGTTGGGCACGCATTTGCCGGGTCTCTTCATCCTCAGAATCCGGATCCAGAATGCGGCTTTTCAGGGATTCCATGGCCATGAACTCGGCATATTGCCTTTGCAGCTTTTGATAAAGAGTCAGGTTGCTCTCGGTAGTTTCAAGGATATGGCGGACCACCTGGTGGATTTCCCGCTGGAAGCGTTGTTGCTTGTCTTCCGGTAAATAGTCCCAGCTAATACCGGTACGGGCCAGGTCGCTCAAAAGCTTTCGCGCGGGGTGGGAGTTCTGGGCGAGAAGCTCGCGATCTTCCAGCAGCAGCTTCAAGTAGGGCACCTGCAGGTAGCTGATCTGGGCTTGAACGGCAGGGGCGGCTTGGAAGTCCGCCAAAATAAAGTCAAACACCATGGAGATCAGGTTGATCAGGTCTTCCCCTGCCGCGTTGCTAAAGCTGCCGATGGCGGTGTGTAACTGGATGGGGCGGGGATTTCTGACTCCCCGGGTCCGTTCGGCAATTTGTTGTTGCAGGCGAGATAAGAGCTTTAGCAGGTCCTGCTGGGACACCCGGCGGGTTTTGGTGCTCTGCTGGGCTGAGCGCTCCGTCAGTTCTGCCTGGGCTTTAAACAGGACAACATCGGGTTCGCCAGATCGCTTGCCATGTGCGGCCGGGTGCTGAGGAGCAATTGGGATCTGACGGTCAATGCTGTCTGAAATGGTTCGAACTTGCTTGATGCTGCTTCCCTGTTCCATGGGGGCTCCCTCAATACGCGCTGTAACATCCAACATTGCGGATATCCCGGCCAAGGCTTCAGCCTGGGTGCTGGCGAACGGGCCGGGATGCTGTTTTGCTGGTGCAGACGTACTTGGTGATGGTAACTCGGGTAATGCGTAAATCCAAGGATGACCCAGTGTTCGATTTTTGAAACTGCCAACTTGTGCAGGATGCTCGTGGTTTCAGTGTCAGGAGCTAGTGGATGATGGGCTGGAAGTCGTGAGTCAGAGAGAAGGTGAAAGCAGAGGTTGGAGCTAAAGTGGCCGGAACCAGGTCTGGGAACAGCCGGTTCTGGAAGAAGCGGCCGAACGCAAGACAACCAGCCGGAGCTATCAGACGCAAGAGGCTACTAGATAGTGTGGGTTCCGACTCCGAGATTAAGTGGTATAGACCGGGCCAATACCCAGGCTCCAGATCACGACGCTGATCGCGATCAGGGCGACTAGCATCACCAGGCCCACAGTCAAGATACTAGAGGCAAACAAGAAGCCTCGCTCAGAAGGAATGCCCATCAGAATGGGGACCCCTTCATATAGCAAATAGACGGAATAGCCCACGGCTACCAGTCCGATGGACATGTTGACGAGTAGGTCGGGATAGCAGGCGGCGGCGCCTCCAATAAAGATGGGGGTGGCAATGTAGGCCGCCAGAACGACCCCTTTGGGTTCCTGGTCCTTGACTCCGTAGGTGGCCGCGAAGAAGTCTATAAACTTGCCTAGCACAAAGACACCGACCAGCATGGCCAGGTAGCCGATGGCACAGAGTCGAAGGGCGCTGCCTTCGGTTAGCTTGATCAGTGGGCCGTTGCCTATTTGCCAGCCTATCTGGGTGGTACCGATATAGCCCGCAACCACGGGAATAAGTGCGAGGACCATGATGTGCTGTAGGTAGAGCTTGCTAAGGGAGTGGCTTTCCCGGCGAATGGATTCCCATTCCCGGTCAGGGCGCAGCATTAAGCCCAGTGTGCGAGTCAGAAACATAGGGCAGTCCTCCATCCTTGTTCTTATTAAAGAGTTCTCATGACTTTTTGTGGAGTTTGGCCCGGAATACGTCAAGGCAGGGGTTAGACCTTTAAGTTCCGTTTCAAAGGTCTTTAGAAGGGTTGGCTATATGGTGTCAGGTTTGCCACGGAAGATGAGCTTGCTGTGTCATCTGAGGAGAGGGGCGGCAGCCCCGGAGGAGAACAGCCAGGGCTATGTCTTAATGGGGGTGGATACAATGGCCGTTTTGACCGTGTTGTCCTTGATTTGCTTGATCTCCACATGGTGGTTGTGGAGTTTCAGGCAAATGTTGCCTTCGGGAATGGCTTCCAGGGCTTCAATGATGAGCCCGTTCAGGGTTTTGGGGCCATCTGTGGGCAAGTCCCAGTTCAGCGTCTTGTTCAGGACGCGTACGGTGGTGGCGCCGTCGATCAGGTAGTTGCCATCGGGCAGCTTGGTGATCTGGGAATTGGTGGCCACCATGTCCGTGGTGAACTCACCGACGATCTCCTCCAGGATATCTTCCAGCGTCGCCAGTCCCAGTACATCCCCGTACTCGTCCACGACAATGCCGAGTCGGCGCTTCTCTTGCTGGAAGTTCAGCAACTGCACATGGAGCGGTGTATTTTCGGGAATATAGTAGGGCTCGTTACAGGCTTGCATCAGCAAGGCCTTGGAAGGGGTTTCCTCGGACAAGAAACGTGCGGCATTCCGTAAGTGGAGGATGCCAATGATGTTATGGATGTTGCCGCGGTAAACCGGAATCCGGGTGTGCTGCGTGGTGTGAAGCTGGTGAATGATGTCGTCAATGTCGTCTTCAATGTCGATGCCGACGATTTCGTTGCGCGGCACCATGATGTCGTTCACGGAGACCTTCTCCAGGTCGAGAATGCTCAGCAGCATTTCCTGGTGACGCTTGGGGATGAGGCCGCCTGCTTCATGGACCAGGGTGCGCAGCTCTTCCCGGCTCAGATGGTCGCTGGATGCCAGATTGGAACGGGAGCCGACCAAACGGAGCACAACGCCGGTGACCAGGTTGATGAGCCAGACCAGGGGGTAGAGCACTTTGAGAAGAGGGCGCAGGATGTAACTTGCCGGAAAAGCGACTTTTTCAGGGAAGTTGGCGGCCAAGGTCTTGGGGGTAACTTCGCCAAAGATCAGTAGCACTATCGTCAGTGCTATGGTGGCGACAGCAATGCCGGCCTCGCCCCAGAGTTTGATGGCCAGCAGGGTAGCGATTGCAGAGGCTAGAATGTTGACGAAGTTGTTGCCCAGCAGGATAACGCCCAGCAGTTGGTCCGTGCGCTGCAGGAGTTGGCTGGTGCTTCGTGCTCCGCGGTGTCCTTGCTTGGCCAGGTGCCTGAGCCGGTAACGGTTGAGGGACATCATTCCCGTTTCCGAGCTGGAGAAAAAGGCGGAAAGCAGAATCAGGATAAACAGAAGGAAAAAAAGTAAAGAGGTGGGTGTGTCGTTCAAACGAGAAAAACCTTTTTGGGGAAAGCCCTGAGTATCATAGGAGTAAGGGGGCGACTGTCAAGAATACCAGGTCTTTTATGGCTGCAATAAGATAAGCCGGCTTAAGTGGAAAGGATGATTTCCAAAACCAGCTTGCTGCCCAAAAAACCGAGCATCAGGACGATAGCTCCGCCAAGGGTCCAGCGGCTGGCGATCAGGCCGCGCCAGCCATAGAAGTGATGGCCGATCAGAAGAATGGCGAAGACCAGCCAGGCGAAGAGGGACAGGGCGGTCTTGTGCACCAGGTGTTGGGCGAACAGGTCCTGGATAAAGATCGCTCCGGATACAATGGCTAAGGTCAGCAGAACAAAGCCCGCCCGGATCAGGGCAAACAGGATGGTTTCCATGGTCAGCAAGGGTGGCAGTGCCTTCAGGAAATGGCTGTTTTTACGGGCTTTCAGTTGCTTGTTCTGGATATAGAGCAGCAAGGCCTGCAGGGCTGCGACGGAAAGAAAGCTATAGGCGATGATGGACAGGCTCACATGGAGCAGGATGCCCAGCTCGTGGCGAGGGATGGGGCTGACCTGCTTGGTGAAGAACACTGCGCCGATGAGGCTGAGAATGGCCAGGGGATAGTTGATCAAAAACAGGTTCTGGACCGGTTTGCGCCGCATGAACAGCAGTAGCACGATCACAATGATATTGGTGATGGCCGAGGCGCTCTTGAAGAAGCTGAACTCCCAGCCTTGTGCCGTTGAAATCAGGAGGCTGTTACTGACCAGGTGAAGTGCTGCCGCGACCAGTCCCAGCAGGAAGGTAAAGGAAGGTTGCAGTTGCCACTGGCCGAGATAAAGGCGAACGTGAGTGGCGGTGCCAAGTCCATAGGCAGTAATGGCAAGAAGGCTGAGCAGTATGACCGTCATAAAAATACTGGCAGTAGATAGTTCCCAAGTGACGCTGTTGTACGGCCTGCCGGCAAGGGGGTGTGAGCCTGTGGCCGGCATCAGTCCATCATAGCTGGTGTTGAGGCATCATGATAGGAACATTCGCACGGCTTGTATACTCTGGTGCCAAAGCCTGTCGCTGGTCAATAAAGGATTGAGGCCCTTATATAGCACGGGCTATAAAGGAAGGTCCGGTTGCCCGGTGTGCGTTGCCGGCGGATCAGTTATAATCACCGGCTTGCATTTTTCTGCGAACGTCTTCGGGGTTCATATACATGTTTGAAAATCTTACCGAACGGTTGTCGGATACCCTCAAGAAGGTCACCGGCCAGGCCAAGCTGACAGAGGACAACATCAGCGACGCCTTGCGTGAGGTGCGGATGGCACTGCTGGAAGCGGATGTGGCGCTGCCGGTGGTCAAGGACTTCATTGAGGGGGTTCGCCAGCGGGCTCTTGGACAGGAAGTCATGCGCAGTCTGACGCCGGGGCAGGAGTTCATTCGTGTGGTGCGGGCGGAGCTTGAGCGGGTAATGGGCGAGTCCAACGCCGACCTGAACCTGGCAGCCCAGCCTCCGGCAGTGGTCATGATGGCGGGTCTGCAAGGTGCGGGTAAAACCACCACCGTGGCCAAGCTGGCGCGATTCCTGAAAGAGCGCAAGAAAAAGTCCGTGATGGTGGTGAGTGCGGACGTCTATCGCCCCGCAGCCATCAAGCAGTTGGAAACTCTGGCCCAGAACGTTGGGGTTGAGTTCTTCCCCAGTACCTCTGAACAGGACCCGGTAGATATCGCGAAGGGAGCGATCGAGGCGGCACGCCGTAAGTTCCTGGATGTGGTGATCCTCGATACCGCGGGCCGTCTCCACGTTGACGACGCCATGATGGAGGAGATCAAGCGCTTGCATCAGGCGGCTCAGCCCGTTGAGACCCTGTTCGTCGTCGATGCCATGACTGGCCAGGATGCGGCCAATACGGCCAAGGCCTTTAATGATGCGCTGCCTTTGACGGGGGTGGTGCTGACCAAGGCTGATGGCGATGCTCGTGGTGGTGCTGCGCTGTCGGTACGTCATATTACCGGCAAGCCCATCAAGTTTTTGGGTATCGGTGAGAAAACGGAGGCTCTGGAGCCCTTCCATCCGGATCGGATGGCCTCCCGGATTCTCGGCATGGGAGACGTGCTGTCGCTGATTGAAGAGGCAGAGCGCAAGCTTGACCGGGAAAAAGCGGAAAAGCTCACCAAGAAGCTGAAGAAAGGCAAGTCCTTCGATTTGGAAGACTTCCGGGACCAGCTCCAGCAAATGAAGAACATGGGGGGCATTGCCAGCCTGCTGGACAAACTGCCGGGAATGGGTCAGCTGACCCAGGTGGCCCAGCAGCAGGTGAATGACAAGTCGCTGGCGCGCCTGGAGGCCATTATCAACTCCATGACGCCCCATGAACGCCGTTACCCGGATGTGATCAACAATTCCCGCAAGCGTCGGATTGCCATGGGCTCCGGCACGGAAATCCAGGATGTTAACCGTCTGCTCAAGCAGCACAAGCAGATGCAGAAAATGATGAAGAAGTTCACCCAGAAAGGTGCCATGGCCAATATGATGCGGGGCATGAAAGGGATGATGCCTCCGGGCGGCGGCTTTCCCCCGTTTGGTCGTTGACCGGGGGGAAGTTTAGGCCAGCAGGTGGGCGCAATCCGGCCTCGAATCGGCCGGTGTGAAGCCTGCCCTTAACCATGGGCGCACGCCTTCGCAGAGAATTATGCGAAGGTTGTTTTCTTTATGGGAATTTTTGCTTAGAATATGCGCCCTTTCGAGTAGCATTGATTATTCAGGCACTCTGACGAGTCCATAGTTATAGGATTAGAACACATGGTAACGATCCGTTTGTCTCGTGGTGGCTCCAAGAAGCGCCCCTTTTAC
>JAJUGC010000067.1 GCA_029268325.1 Gammaproteobacteria bacterium
CATCGAACATCTTGCCGTCCACAAACATGTCGGCATCGACGTCCCGGGCGGGCATGGTAACGTGCTGTTCTTTGCCTTTGGTGTCTGTAAAGCGCAAATCGACCCACTTGGCTTCACTGTCTTTAATCAGTTTCAGAGTATTCTCTGACATTGGCTTACTCCATACTTTCGATAAGAGGACGATGCCGGAAGCGCTCTTCCCGAGCCTCTTGATAAGGGGTCGGAAGCGACTGGTTTCGGAGAAAATCCGGTACTTTTTTCATGGCGAGAGAGCATATCATGACTCTTTTTGCCGTGCTCCTGGATTTTCCAGATGCAACTAGTTTGCCAAACTTTTTCCTGCCTTTAAAAGGTGGCCAAAATAAGGCTTGGGCCATTCCGTGACACTTTATTCAGGTGATGCAAAATGCACCAGTATGGATCATCCGTATAGCCGCTGCTCTAAAAGGGTGCGCGCCTCTGGTTGTTTCTGGTTATTGCTGGCGTAGGTAGTTCCCCTCGCGGATTTTTGTGCATTTCATGGTCACTTTTCTGTATAATGCGCGGCCCATTCTGTCGCTGCACCGCTGCGCCACAAAAGGAACTGTCCCGTTCGAACGGATGAATTGGCAAGCCTAGGCTAAGTCAATACAGCCTCTTGATGTGGTGGGCTGTCACTACAGATGCTCGTTTTCTCCATCTTTGGATTGATACCCGTGATTAATAAGCTTCGAAATATTGCCATCATCGCGCACGTTGACCATGGCAAGACCACGCTGGTCGATAAACTGCTGCAACAGTCCGGAACTTTGAATCGTCGTGATGCCGGAGCCGAACGCATCATGGACTCCAACGATCAGGAACGAGAACGCGGCATTACCATTCTGGCCAAAAACACCGCCATCAACTGGAACGGTTACCGCATTAATATTGTGGATACCCCGGGCCACGCCGACTTCGGCGGCGAAGTGGAGCGGGTCCTGTCCATGGTGGACTCGGTCCTGCTGCTGGTGGATGCCGTGGAAGGTCCCATGCCGCAAACCCGGTTTGTGACTCAAAAGGCCTTCCAGCGCGGGCTGAACCCCATTGTGGTGGTGAACAAGGTCGACCGTCCCGGTGCCCGTCCGGACTGGGTGATCAACGAGGTGTTCGATCTGTTCGATCGCCTGGGAGCCACTGATGAGCAGTTGGACTTCCCCATTATCTACGCTTCCGGTCTGAATGGGCTGGCCGGCCATGCGCCGGATCAGCTGCATGAGGACATGACACCGCTGTTTGAGATGATTGTGGATAAGGTGTCGCCGCCCCAGGTGGATCCGGAGGGTCCCTTCCAGATGCAGATCAGTGCCCTGGATTACAACAGCTACGTGGGCGTGATCGGGGTCGGCCGTATCAACCGTGGCAAGATCAAGACCAACACTCCGGTCGCGGTCCTGGATCGGGAAGGCAATAAGCGGAATGGCCGAGTGCTGAACGTGATGGGCTACCTGGGCCTGGAGCGCACGGAAGTTTCCGAAGCTCATGCAGGCGACATCGTCTGTATTACCGGGATCGACAACCTCAACATTTCTGACACCCTGTGTGATCCGACAGCACCGGAAATGATGCCGCCCCTGTCGGTGGACGAGCCGACCGTGAGCATGACCTTCCAGGTGAATGACTCGCCCTTTGCCGGTAAGGAAGGCAAATTCGTAACCAGCCGCAACATCAAAGAGCGCCTGGAACGGGAGTTGATCCATAACGTGGCGCTGCGGGTGGAGCAGGGCGACTCGCCCGACAAGTTCGTGGTGTCCGGCCGGGGTGAGTTGCACCTGTCGGTATTGATTGAGGCCATGCGTCGTGAAGGCTTCGAGCTGGGCGTGTCCCGTCCGGAAGTGGTGACCAAGGAGATCGACGGCGTTCTCTGCGAACCATACGAGCAAGTGGTGATCGACATTGAGGAGCAGCATCAGGGCTCCATCATGGAAGAGATCGGCAACCGCCGGGGTGAGCTGCAGAACATGGTGCTCGACGGCAAAGGGCGGGTGCGCCTTGATTTCATCATGCCCGCCCGTGGCCTGATCGGCTTCCGTTCCCTGTTCATGACGCTGACCTCTGGTACCGGCATTCTGACCCATATCTTTGACCACTTCGGGCCGCTTAAAGAAGGCGTCAATGCAGGCCGGGTCAACGGCGTGATGGTGTCCATGGTGGCCGGCAAGGTGCTGGGCTATGCCCTGTTCAACTTGCAGGAGCGTGGCCGGCTGTTCGTCGAGCCCGGGGTGGAAGTCTATGAAGGCATGATCATCGGGTTGCACAGCCGTGACAACGACCTGGTGGTAAACCCCACCAAGGCCAAGCAGCTCACCAATATCCGTGCTTCCGGTTCCGATGAAAACATCATCCTGACTCCGCCCATCAAGCACACCCTGGAACAGGCGCTGGAGTTCATCGAGGATGATGAGCTGGTAGAAGTCACGCCCAAGGCGATTCGCCTGCGTAAGAAGTTCCTGAAGGAGCACGAGCGTAAGCGCGCCGAGCGGGCGGGTTAATTCGCCGCGAAACGCCCTCCCTCTTTCGTAAGGGGGGGCTGCATGATGCAGAGAGAGCCTGCGAGTTCTTGAGTGCCCTCAAAAAATCCCCCTCAATCCCCCTTTGCTAAAGGGGGAAGTTCTTTTTCTTCAGTTTCCCCCCGTCCTGCGTATAGTAAGAGCATTGTCCGACGACAGAAGAAGGATCGCTCATGCTGACGCTATTTCCTGAAATCCGCCCCTATGCCGAGCATCGTCTGGCTGTGGATGATGTTCATACCCTGTACCTTGAAGAGTCGGGCAATCCCAAGGGAATTCCCGTGCTGGTGGTTCATGGCGGCCCGGGTGCCGGATGCCAGGATTATCTGCGCCGTTTCTTCGATCCGGAACGTTTCCGTATCATCCTGTTCGACCAGCGGGGGGCGGGGCGTTCAACGCCGCTGGCGGAATTGCAGGACAACACCACCCAACATCTGGTGGCGGATATGGAGCAGATTCGGGAGCTCTTGGGAATCGAGCGCTGGATGCTGTTTGGCGGCTCCTGGGGCTCGACCCTGAGCCTGGTGTATGCCCAAACCTATCCGGAGCGGGTGCTGGGTATGGTGCTACGGGGGATCTTTCTCTGCCGGCCCCAGGAGCTGGATTGGTTCTATCAGACAGGGGGCGCTTCCCGGGTATTTCCGGATTACTGGGAAGGCTTCGAGTCCCTGATCCCGGAGTCGGAACGGACTGACTTTATCTCGGCCTATTACAAGCGCCTAACCAGCGACAATGAGCTGGAGCAGATTCAGGCGGCCAAGGCCTGGTCCATCTGGGAGGGGCGCTGTGCAACCCTGCATCCCAACCAGTCCGTGGTGGATCACTTTGCCCATCCCCATGTGGCCATTTCCCTGGCGCGGATTGAGTGTCATTACTTCATCAACCAGGCGTTTCTAGAACCCAACCAAATCCTTCGGGATGCCCACAAGCTGGCGGAAGTCCCGGGCATTATCGTGCATGGCCGTTACGACATGATTTGTCCGATCGATAACGCTTTTGCACTTCACCGAGCCTGGGAGGGCTCTGAGTTACACATCATTCGCGATGCCGGGCATTCCGCCACAGAGCCGGCAATTCTCGATGCCTTGTTGAAGGCCAACCACCAGATGAGTGACCGGTTGGGGCCGCTGTTCCAGCGGACCTAAGGTTTTGGGAAGAAAGGGGATTGTGAGGCTGCTCGACTCCCCGGGCTGTGTTGCTGGCTAATCCTGTGTTTAGGGCGTTGCCAGACAGCTCCCATGGGCGGTCTTACGGGAAATTACGGATCTCCCTAGTCGACTTTTTGTCATTTTAGGGCTGTTCACCTACCTGAGATTGTGTATTATTCCGCACCATTGGTGAATGGATGGATACCTAATCTCAATGAAGGGCTTAATCCAGCGTGTAACCCACGCCTCCGTCAAGGTTGACGGTGAAACCGTTGGTGAAATCGGACCGGGCATTCTGTTACTGCTCGGGGTCGAGCAAGGTGACGATCAGAGCGTTGCCGAACGCCTATTGGAGAAAGTACTGTCCTACCGCATTTTTTCCGATGCAGCCGGTAAGATGAACCTGTCCCTGCGGGATGTAAACGGCGGCCTTCTGGTGGTTTCCCAGTTCACTCTCGTGGCTGATACCCGTAAAGGATTGCGGCCCAGTTTTTCCAGTGCTGCTGACCCTGCCACCGGGCAGCAACTCTACGAAACGTTCCTTTCCCTTGCGAAATCTCGTCACCCCGTCGTACAGGCCGGGCGCTTTGGCGCCGACATGAAAGTCAGCCTGTTGAATGATGGACCAGTGACTTTCCTGCTAGAAGTAACCAACCCTAAAAGTGACGAGCATCAAAAAAAAGTGTAATGGGATTGTCATAATGGGTATGAAACTGAGCAGATATTTTGTTCTTTGCTATATTCGATGAAAGTTCAATCTGCCCCGAAATGAGGCAGATGACTCCTTGGAATGCTTCAAATCGGGGAGTCAGCCAGGGTTATGGAAATGCCCGGCCACTAGTAGAAGAAAATAGTTTGTTGTCTTAAGTTGTTGATGTGGCTGGGCTATTCAAAGAGTGGCGCTATAAGTGCTCAGGAATACAGGGAAAGGAGCAGCATCCAAGATGTATGGGATATTCAGGCCAGGAAGGAATATGTGGACGAAGTGTCACAAAGATGACACATAAACAGCATATAACGTTGCACAGCAACGATAAGAACGCACAACAAGTGTTTCGCTTAGGGTTCAACAGAAAAACTAACTAAACCTCTTCGCAAGAAGAAGATTTACACACAAAAGGAAGAGGAAATGAAAAAGACTCTGATCGCTTCAGCAGTAGCTCTGGCTACTTTTGCTTCAGCCGGTGTTAGCGCCCAGGAAGTCAATCTCCCGAAAATTTACGGTAACATTCAGCTTGCCGCTGTCAGCTTTGACTCAGACCTGGATAATTCTGATGCAGGTGATATTGAGCTGGAAGACAACGGCTCAACCCTGGGCTTTACGCACAATCATGAAATCGCACCCGGCCTGACCGCGTTCTTCAAGGCAGAGTTCGAGTTCCAAGCTGATCGTGACGAGCGTGGTCGCGTTCGTACTGACGAAGCCTATATCGGCTTGAAAGGTAATTTCGGTACGATTCTGGCTGGTAACGATGACACTCTGTATGAGTGGACGGACGTAACTGATCTGTACGAATATCTGGGTACTCCGACCGAGTGGTCTGACGACGAAGCTGAGAACAAACAGATCCGCTACGAAACGCCGAGCTTCGGTGGCCTGACCTTCGGTGCTTCTGTGAACCTGACTGGCGAAGAGGAAAACTACCAAGTTGGCGTTAAGTACAAGCTGAGCGACGACACCTCTTTTGCACTGGCTTATGACAGCGGCCATCTTCGCAAAGACGACTATGATGGTGAAGCAGAAGCCGCTATTGGCTTCGGTGTTACCCATAGCATGGATAATCTGACTCTGGCCGCACAATACGAAACCGTTAGTGGTGACAACGGCGGTGACATGTTCGGCATTCTGGGCGCTTACAGCCTGGGTCAAACCACGTTGATGGCTTCCTACCACATGGTTATGCCGGATGCTAGCAACGCGGAAGATGAAAGCACTATCTCCTTGCAAGCCCTGCACAACCTGTCTAGCAACTTCTATGTTTATGTAGAAGGGCAGTTTGTCGACAACTATTCATATGTCGATGGCGAAGACGCGACCACTCTTGTTCTGGGCGCCACCTACGTATTCTAATCACCCGATTGAATACAGCTGTAAAAAACCGGTACCTTTGGGTACCGGTTTTTTTTCGTCTTCATATAGTGAAATCCCATGGCCAACGAAATTGAATTGAAACTCGCCTTGGCGCCCCAGGGCATGCAAATAGTGAAGCAATCCTGGTTGCCTAGGCAGGCTGTTGAAAGCCAGGCGCGCCAGCAGTTGGGGAACATCTATTTCGATACCCCGGAGCTGGCCCTGAATCAGCACAAGGTGGCTCTGCGGTTGCGGGAACATAATGGTCAATATATCCAAACCCTGAAGACCAAAGGGCAGAGTGTGGGTGGCCTGCACCAGCGTGGTGAGTGGGAGTGGGAGGTGGCTGAACCTCGGCTTTACCCGGAGCTTTTGGTTGGCACGGCGTTTCCCCAGGAGATTCAGGTTGGTGAGCTGACACCTTTGTTTCGTACGGATTTCGAGCGCACTGTGGTGCTGATGCGTCGCGGTGAATCCCTGATCGAGTTGGCTTTGGATGAAGGGTGGGTGATTGCCGGGGAGCGTAAGGCGCCTATTCTTGAAGTGGAGTTAGAGTTAAGGCAGGGCAACTTGGCAGAGCTGTTCAATTTGGCTCAAGAGTTGGCACAAGAAGTGCCAGTCTGGTTGAGCGATGTCACCAAAGCCGAGCGGGGCTATCGCTTAGGTGGCGTGGTGAAGTCAGTTGCGGATGACGCTTTGGTCTTATTGCCTGCAGGCCAGTGGGGGCAAAAGCTTTATCGGAACTGGCTGAGGCGGATGGAAGGCTTTCGGGCGCAGCCAACCTCGACGACTGCTATGCAGCTGATTGAAGCCGTGGCGACATTCCAGGCCGCTGTTGCAGGGCTGGCGGACTGGCAATGGGGCGGTGCGGAGCGGGGGCAACTGGCACAACAGCTTGCCGAAGAGCTGCAAGAGCTGAGGGGGCTGGTGGAGAAACTGCCAAAATCCTCACAAGAGGCATTGGGGCAGTTTGAACGCTCCCATCGGGCTGGGCAGATTGCGTTGGCATTCAGTCGGTGGTTTGCTGTCGCTTAGGCTTTGAGGTTGATGGTGGAGGTGAGTAAAGCCAGTAGACTTGGTGTTTAAGGGGCTGCGCCACTTCTTCTCTCTTTGTCTCTCTCCCGCGAGGGAAGAACGATTTTACAGTGTCAAAGCGTATCAACCTGGAGAACAGCCGTGGACGCTTTTTTACAGATGATTCCTGAATATCCCGAGTGGTTGCGTCCTCTGTTGATGCGCGCGACGGACCGGTTTGCCGATGGGCTCAAGCGGGACAATGTCCAGCTGCCAGAGCCGTTGCCCCTGGAGTTTGTCCGGGAGCTGCTGGATATCTGGGCTCGTAGCGATTTCGTGGCGGAGTGTTGGCAGACGGCCCCGGCCCAGATGCTGGAACTTTGGCATAGCGGAGATCTGAAGCGAAGCTATGATGACTCTCACCTGAAGCAAGCTTTACAGATCCGTCTGGCGGGGGTAGAGGATGAGGCATCGCTGCTCCGGGAGTTGCGCCTGTTCCGTCGTCGGGAAATGGCGCGGATCGTCTGGCGAGATCTGATGCGTTGGTGTCCGATGCAGGAAACGACCCGAACCACTTCGCTGCTGGCCGAAGCCTGTATCGACGGGGCGCTGGACTGGCTGTATGCGGATGCCTGCCGGCAATGGGGCACGCCTTATGGCGTTCTGGAAGAGGGTACCCCCCCTGTACCCCAGCGGCTGGTGGTTATCGGAATGGGCAAGCTGGGCGCCTATGAACTGAATGTATCGTCCGATATCGATTTGATCTTTGCCTTTCCCGCTAAGGGAGAGACCCAGGGTGGTCCCCGTCCCCTTGAGAACCAGACCTTTTTTACCCGGCTTGGCCAACGGCTGATTCTTGCGCTGGACAAAATCACCGCCGATGGTTTCGTGTTTCGGGTGGATATGCGGCTGCGCCCCTATGGCGACAGCGGTGCTTTGGCACTCAGCTTTGCGGCCATGGAAACCTACTACCAGGATCAGGGGCGGGACTGGGAACGGTACGCCATGATCAAGGCCTGGACGGCCGGTGGTGACCGGGAGGCCGGTGCGCGTTTGATGAAGGCGCTTCGGCCGTTTGTTTACCGGCGTTATATCGACTTCAGTGCCATTGAGGCGTTGCGGGGCATGAAAGACATGATTGCCCGGGAAGTCCGCCGCCGGGGACTGGAGCAGGATATCAAACTTGGCTCAGGGGGGATTCGCGAAGTCGAGTTCGTGGTGCAGGCCTTTCAACTGATCCGGGGTGGGCGTAATGCGCGCTTGCAGGAGCGAAACCTGTTGAAAGTGTTGCGCGTCTTGGCGGAAGAACAACTGATGCCGGAGCAGGATGCGGAGGAGTTGAGCGAGGCCTATATCTTCTTGCGCAATGTGGAGCATGCACTGCAAGGGCTGGCGGATCAGCAGACCCAGACGTTGCCCTCCGACCCTCTGACCCAAGCGCGGATTGCCCTGTCCATGGGTTTTGCGGACTGGGGGAGCTTTATGGAGACTTTGGAACACCACCGCCAACGGGTGCGCCAGCACTTTTCCGAGGTGGTGGCGCCGCCGGATGCGGAAGAGGATAGTCCGGGCGAACAGGACGCCGCCTGGTCGGAGCTTTGGTTGGGAACCCTGGAGCCGGAAGAAGAGTTGAGCTGGCTGGCGGAGAATGGTTTTGAAGAGCCGGAGCGGGTGGCCAGCATGCTCTATGCCCTGCGGGAAAGTCGCCGCATTCGTATGCTGCAGACCCAGGGGCGAGAACGCCTCGATGCCTTTATGCCCTTTCTGTTGCAACATGTCGCCGAGCATGGCGGCCAGGCGGAAACCTTGCAGCGGTTATTGCGGTTGGTGGAGTCGGTGGCCCGGCGTACCGCCTATCTGGTGCTGTTGCAGGAAAACCCCCATGCGTTTCGGGAGCTGATCCGACTGTGCGCGGACAGTCCCTGGATTGCCGAACAGCTGGTGCAGACGCCGCTGCTGCTGGACGAGCTGCTGCATGCCAAAAGCCTGTATCGCCCATTGCCCCTAAATGAGCTCAAAGACGAGCTGCGTCAGCAGATGCTACGGGTGCCCCCGGATGATCCCGAGCTGCAAATGGATGTCCTGCGCCAGTTCAAGAAGGCCAATGTGCTGCGCGTGGCTGCC
>JAJUGC010000068.1 GCA_029268325.1 Gammaproteobacteria bacterium
GGGATGCACCGGCAACTGGGTGCACTCTTCCACGGTACGGACAATCTGGTTAATGTTGGAAAAGTCCAACTCCGGGTCCACACCCTGGCTGTAGAGGTTCAACGCCAAGGTCACCAGGTCCACGTTACCGGTCCGCTCCCCATGGCCAAACAGGCAGCCTTCCACACGGTCCGCTCCGGCCATCACCCCCAACTCGGCAGCCGCCACTGCGCAGCCCCGGTCATTGTGGGGGTGCAAACTGAGAATAATATGTTCGCGCCGCTTCAGGTTGCGGTGCATCCACTCCACTTGGTCGGCATAGATATGGGGCCCCGCCACCTCAACCGTGGCCGGAAGGTTGATAATGACCTTACGCTCCGGGGTTGGATCCCACACATCCACCACTGCATCACAGACTTCCTTGGCAAAATCCAGTTCGGTAGCGGTGAACGTTTCCGGGCTGTATTGGAAACGCCAATCGGTTTCCGGCTGTTCGGCAGCCAGCTCCTTGATCAGCCGGGCGGCGTTGACGGCAATTTCCTTCACGCCGGCCTTGTCCTGATTGAAGACGGTGGTGCGAAACACCGGAGAGGTGGCGTTATAAACGTGAACGATAACCCGTTTGGCACCGCGCACAGACTCCATGGTGCGGCGAATCAGGTGATCACGGGCCTGGGTCAGCACCTCGATGGTGACATCATCGGGAATATGGTTGCCTTCAATCAACTCCCGCACAAAGTCGAAGTCGGTTTGGGAAGCTGAGGGAAAGGCCACCTCGATTTCCTTGACGCCGATGGCTACCAGCATCTTGAACATGCGCATCTTGCGCTCGGCGTTCATGGGCTCGAACAGGGCCTGGTTGCCGTCTCGCAGGTCGGTGCTCATCCAAATGGGGGCACGCTCGATCACTTGGTCCGGCCAGGTGCGGTCGGTCAAACGGACAGGTTCAAAACGGCGGTATTTGGTATTCGGCTGCTTCAACATGATTCATTCTCCAGCAAATTCGGTTTAAGGCTTGGGCTGTGGCGAGAATGAGGCTGCCGTGCTACCACTAGCTCATGGCACGGCAACCGCGACGCAGTCGTAGCAGAAGCGCCTGGAAGATAATCTTGGCCTGGAAGCGTTGCCGCATTTTGAAAGTCTCCGAACCTATTTAAACCCGATTAGCCCTGGAAGGCTGAAATAACGATACGACGAGAAACGAGAGGTTTAGCCGCGTAGTAGACGCAGTCGTAGGTTCAGGCTTAGCCCCAGGAGCTGGAGGCCTGTTAAACGGAGAGATTGTGCAAAGATATTTAAGGTGAGCATGGTCACAAGGTAACCAAATGTGGCCTGATCGTCAATAAGCCTGATCGTCAATAAGAATGACAACTGCTCAAAAATTTGTTCAAATGCGCTCTGCCAGGGTACGCCTGCAGTACGTGTGTCCCCACTATGATGTTCTAAACTGGTTCATCAAGGCCCAACCAGCCCCATACTAGAGGGCTTGCTGAGCTGTGGACGCCACATACTGCTCTGTATACTGGCTTTAACGAAAGATGAACAACTCTCAAACTAACTAAAAATATCAGAGGGGGTCTCATGGGACATCGTAAACCCATGGTTGTGGCAATCGCTGCTGTAACACTTGGCTTGGTTCTTCCCGGTCTGGCATCTGCCGCCGGCTACGCACTTAACGAACAAAGCGCCCACGCATCCGGTACCGCCAACGCAGGTGCTGGCGCCAACGTGGAAAACGCTTCCATTTTGTACTTCAACCCAGCCGGTATGAGCCGTCTGCCCCAAGGCACCCAGATCTCTTTCGGTGCGGCAGTGCTGGATGTTAAGCCTGACGCAAAAGTCCTTAAAGCCACTGATTCATTGGGCCGCGACATTATTGATGGCAATGATGGCGGTGACTTTATCGATCTGGCCGTTATCCCCAACTTTTATGTAACCCATACCATGGGTGACTTCGCCGCTGGCCTTGGCGTTTATGTCCCCTTCGGTCTGACATCCGACTACGACGACAATTTCAAAGGCCGCTTCCTGGCTGATGAAACTGAAATTCAGGTCATTAGCATCTCGCCCTCTTTCGCCTACAACATCAATGAACAGCTGTCTCTTGGTGTGAGCATGAACATCATGTATGGTGAAGGCAAGCTCACTCGTTCTCAGGATTTCTACGGTGTTGGTGCACTGACTGCGCAAGGGCTAAAAGAAGCTGGCCTCGTAACTGACCCAGCCACTTTAGGTCAGATCCAAGCCGCCACGGCCAATTGGGATGAAGGCTACTTCGATACCGAAGGGGATGACTGGGAAATAGGCTGGACCATCGGTCTGATGTATCAACCTATCGAAAGCACCACCTTGGGCCTGACCTATCGCTCTAAAGTAGATTTCAACTTAGAGGGCGATACCAAGCTCACCAACTACCCCAACTTCAATCGCAACACGATGGGTTTTGACCCCGTGGATCTCAAGGAAGGCGCAGAAGTTCCTCTGACAACTCCAGAGTCTGTGACTTTCTCTTTGAAGCACGACTTCAACGATCAGTGGACCTTGCTGGCCGGTGCTACCTGGACCCGCTGGAGCCGTTTCCAAAACCTGGACATTTTCTCTAAAGAAGGTGCCAACGGCGCAATCGCAAAAATTGGTTCCACCAAGTACCAAGATCCCAATGGCGACCTGATCGGCCACGTGGAAGAAAACTTCCATAACACCTGGTCATTCGCAGTGGGTGCCCTGTATCACCTGAACGAGAACTGGACCCTGAAAGCAGGCTATGCCTACGACGAGTCTGCTGTTTCCAATACCTACCTGACAGCTCGGGTTCCGTCCTCTGACCGTCAGTGGCTGACCCTGGGTGCTCAGTGGAGAGATCTGGAGTCTGGCTGGACCGTGGACGCAGCACTCGGCTACCTGATCATTGACGACGTGAAAGTCAACGAGTTCGAGCGCAGCGTCAATGACGAGATCTTGCCTGGCGGCACCAACTACCAAGCCAAGTACGAAATCGATGCTTGGGGTGCTGGCATTCAGGTTAGCAAGCGCTTCTAAGCGCTGGATGGACACAGGATGTAACAACAGATTAGGAGCCTAAGCTCGTAGTCTATTGCCCTGACAGGGACGTCGAGGGCCTTTTATATCAAAGGATGGAGCGCTCCTCGACTCCCTTTTCCTGATTTCTTACCTTTTATTCTCCAGAAGTTTTTCTCGTGGCAATCATTGCCCGCCCTACAGCTATCGCCATTCTCCTGACAATAAGGGCTCAATGGGGTGCCGTGATTTGCGCATTCTCAGATCAGACAAAATCTCCGCGCTCTGCTCCGTTTCCTTCTCCGGATCTAGCTCGACCCCAAGATCCTTGGCGTGCTTATCGGATGCTGCAATCAGCAGTAGCTCCACTCCCTCGTACTCCAGAATCTCCAGAGACTCGACGCTGGCAAAGCGGCGGCCTTTAAAACTGGCTTGTAACTTGTTCGGAAGATCCGCCCTCTCCTGCCGGGGCAGGCCGGCATTGCGCGGCGAGGGCTTGGTCGGATTCTTGACCTGCAGAATGTAATTGCCTTCCGGCTCGATATTCAGGTCATCCTGGGCTTCCCCGGGCGTCATGGGCAGCTCCAGGGCATAGGCCAGATGGGTGTGGTCGCCATGGCGTACGATCTGGTACACCCCTTCCCCCGCAGGCCGGGCGGCGGGTAGCTCCCGCTCTCCACGGGTTTGGGTTTGATAGGTCTGCGCTCTCAGGCTTTGCTCCAGCTTACGGGGGTCTTTGCTCACGGCTTCCACAAAGCCCCAGGCTTGGTCACCTTGTTTGGTGGCATCAGGCAACTGTTTTCGCCCCATCACCAGCATCCGATAGGTTTTCTTGCCGTTAGGCTTGAGGACCACATTGAAGCGCTGAATATCCTCCAGCCCCTCCACAGGCTCCTCCTCGCCCTGTTTTTCCTGGACCTTGGGGCGATAAACAAAATAGATATTGCCTGTTTCCAAGACCTCCACGTCATCCTGGCTTTGTTTGGAACTGGCCATGTTGATCCTCCTGTCATTGGCTCACTGGCACCTACTCATTCTAGAGAGCCGGGATTTCCGGAAATCAAAGAACGTCAGCGAAGAGCGTAAAGAGGAACCGCCGAGGGCCAGGCCATTACTGCGTGAACAGTGTGGAAAGAAAGGGAAAGGAGACAGGAGGCTGCCTGTCTGGTCTGGGCGGACACCTGGTTCCGCCCCATAGCTTACGACTGCTTAGCCAATACAAATACGGTTACGTCTGGCACGACGAGCTTCCAGCAGGGCGAACTCAGCCCTGCGCAGCAGGCCCAGCAAGTCACCATCCCCCTTCAGGGATACCTGCCCAATAGACACCGTGAAACGCAGGGTGACACCTCCCAAGGGCACCACGGCCTGTTCAATGGCCTTATGCAGGCGCTGTGCGATATCTGTTGCACTAATCTCATCGGACTCGGGCAGCAGCACTGCAAACTCATCCGTATCCAGGCGCCCAACAGCGTCCACATGACGCAAGTTTTCGGCACAAACCGCCGTCAGCTGTTGCAAAACATAGTTAGCGGCCTGCTGGCCATGAGTGTCCTGAATGGACTCAAACTCGTCGACACTCATCAGCAACAAGGAAAGTGGGTGCTGATAGCGGACAGCCCGGGCAAACTCCTGCTCGGAAACCGCCAGAAAATGGCGGCGATTGAGAGCGCCGGTCAGAGCATCTGTTCGGTTTTGGCGTTCCAGCTCTTCCTGGAGTTGGCGTACGGAGGTGATATCCGCCATAAAGCCCACCATCAGGTCAGGACTTCCTTCTGATGAGGTCAGAAACCGCCCCCGGTCCTGCACCCAGCGATACTGACCGTCCTGATGTAAAAACCGGTATTCCACATCGTAGACGGAGCCTTCTTGCCGGGCCTGTTTCAACTGGGCCAAAGCCTGGGCCCGATCCTCGGGATGAATCCGGGCCGACCATTGGGCCACACCGCCGGCCATTTCCTCCTGGCTGTAACCGGCCACTCCCTGCAAGTTGCCGCCCCAGGAAATATTGCCCGAAAGGCTATCATATTCATAGAGCAACAGGCCGGAAAGCTCCGCTACAACACCATAACGACGCTTCCAGACAGAAGCTTCCACCGCGCCCTGCAGACCTTCGCCTGCCATTCCCGGCTGAGCAGCTGTATCCATCGGTCCCTCTCCCAACTCATTCCTCCGCCTGCACCCAGGCGCTTACACCACTCTTGCCCTGTTTTCTCTACTGATCAGGCTCTACTTATCAAGGGCAGTCACCTTCCCAATACTTTTTCACCAGAATCTCGATCGAGCGTTCCGCAGCCAAGCCAGTGCTCGCCAGCAAGGCCACTTCTCCATCCTGGCTCAGCACTCCCCGCATCTTGCCCTCGTCCACAACCAAAGAGCCGTCATAGGCTTCGGTATTCACATCGTATGTCATATAGGGCTCTTTACGGAGGGCGCCTGCAGACCGCTCACACTCAATCCGCGCCAAGGCGCCTTGGCCATCGGCCTTGATGTAACCGAAAGTAGTGACATCCGGCAGCCCTGAATTGAGCTGCAAGTTTGCGAACCAGTATTCTCCCTGAAAATCTGCCTGGGTAAGGCGGCTATCTCCTTTTAGACAGAGAAGTAGCCCCTGGGTTGGTACTTTATCCGGCGATCTGACGGGTGGTTTGTCAGGCAAGGAGTCGGACAGTGAAGGCTCTGTGTCGCCAACCATGTAGGAGGCCATCAGAAACTGCTGCCTGTGCTGGAATCCACCGGCAAAGAGGGCTTCTTGCTTCTCACCAATTTCAAAGTTTGAGAGATCAACACCGCCATCCAACGAAATCCTGAAGCGGCCGTCGCTCTGCAGCTCGTACTGGGCTTCCAGGTTGGTTTTCCCATCCAGGCTATATTGGAAGACCCCATCCTGGACAAAGTCTGCCTGGAACCACCGCAGTTGCTCAGCCGGCTGAGTGAAGTGGCGCAGACAGGAGTAAACACCGCTCAAATCAGCAGGCGCAACTTCCTCTCCCTTTGCAGGCTTGCGTGTGTAGAAAGTCAGCCCCGGCTCTTTCTCGATAAAGAAGATCAGTTCCACATCAGGGTCGGCTGCCCCGTAGGTGGTTGAGCCTGCCGTAACGTAGCCGGTTCCACCGGGAGCCTTTACCTTGCCCAAGTTACCAGCCGACCGATTAAGCCCTTGTTTTTCCCAGCGCGCCAGGTTCGTGCCGCCATGTTTGGCCTTACCAGTAATGTAAGCGTCCACATAAAGGGCCTGGCTTTTATCGGTATCATAGGTCAAGCGGTAGTACTGCGCTGTTAACCGGAAACGGCGCAGCTCTTCCTCTTCTTCGTCCTTGTCGCTGCCGCCTGAGCATCCCACTGTCGCCGCCAGCATTGCCAACAGGAGGCTTCCCCACCCAATCTTCACGTCCCAGATCCGCCCCATAGCCCCATCCATTAGATTTGTTGCCTTGCATTTCTTATTGGAATTTTTATCCGCTAACAAAGCATGGTAACGGCAGGGATGGCGACAATCCTTGATTGACTTGGCAAATCAAACCTGTGGACGGTTTGACCGGTTTAGGGAGATAGCCGACTGCCTCGGTCAGGAGAGCAGCCGCACATGGTTGTAAAGCGCAGTGACCCGGTCAAACTTCAGGATCAAGGCATGCACCGTATTGGTGTAAGTGTCGTGGAGGTGATATTTGAACCTTGTCTGGGGCTCGCCCTGTAAGAAGCGATCATAGTCCTTGGCCAGCTCGCGCACATCACTCTTGGTTTCCTTGCTCCAGGTGGCGTGGAATGGCCCCAGAACTGCACCGCCTTCCAGACAAATCGTAACCTCATGATTGGTCAGAGCTTCGTCTTCCTGTATCAGCATGATTTGCCCTCCCTCTGGTTCAAACTCTTAGATTAGCCGCAAGCCACCTGCTCCGGGGTGGTTTGAAGCGGCGAGCAAGTGGCTTCATGGGCCTTGAGTTCCAACATAAAGGCCTCGACCAGTTGTTCGGGCCAGCGAATAACCTGGCTGTCTGCCATCAAACCGATCTGCACCTGTTGGTTGTAGCTTAACAAACTGATTCCCAGGGCAGCCTCGCCACTTTGGGGCACCCAAAACATGGCCTCATGGATCCGGCTGCGGCCCAGGTAACGGGGCCGCTGGAGACCAGGCACATTCGACAGGACCAATGAGCTCTTACGGCTGAACAGGTCAATGATCTGACGCTGGACCCGCCCGGGCATCAGCCCCAGCGCCGTGAGCAGGCCATAGGAAATACCCGGCTGCAGGGAGCGGCGCAGGCGCTGCATCTCGTATTTGATCCGATAGATCCGCTCCACCGGGTTGCGCACCCCCAACGGCAGAGCCATAAACAGGGTTCCGAACTGGTTGCCCAGGGCCAACTCCGGCACCAGCTCCCCTTGCTCATCCAGAGCCCGAATATTGACCGGCACCATGGCGTGAATCTCAAAATCCGGCTCTACCGGCTGGTAGTTTTCCAGATAGCGTCGCAGGGCACCGGCGACACAGGAAAGCAGCACATCATTCAAGCGGCACTCATAATGACGCCCCAAATGCTTGAGGCGCTCCAACTCTATCGGCTCGCTCCATAAGCACACCTTGCCTTGGCCGAGCCGCCCCTTAAGGGCGGTTTCCGGGTCGGACGGCAGTGCGGCCAAACGGGAGGCCTCGGCCAGCACCGAAAGCGCCATACGTCCAAGGTCCTTCAAGGAGGACGGCTCCCGCAGCATATGCAGGCCGCCCTCCGACATTTTCAGGCTAAAGCGCCCATAACGCTCCAGGGATTTAAGGGCTGCTTCCTTGATTACCTGATAGGCCTGCCAGGAGTCCACCTTCGGCGCGCTATTGTCATTGGCAGCGGGCTGCTCCGGCTCCAGGCCCGGGAGCTGGCCTGGCGGGAGCGGCTCCGGATTCTCGCCGGTCAGCGCGGCAAACACCGAAACCAGAGACAAGCCGTCGGCATAGCAGTGATGCACCCGCATCACGATGGCACAACGGTCTCCGTAATTTTCGATGAAATGAAACTGCCACAATGGCCTGGCATGATCCAAAGGTGTGGCGACCAGTTCAGCGATAAAGCGCTGCAGCTCGGCCTTGCCGGCCATTCCCGGCAAGGCCGCCCGGCGCACATGGTTGTCCAGCTGAAAATCCTCATCCGGCTCCCAAAAATAGAGCCCGGAGCGGCAAACCGGGCGTTGCAGGAAGCGCTCAAAGGCTAAAAAGCGTTGTCGCACCAAAGTGATGAATTCCTGGAAGTCACACCGGTCAACCACGATCATGGCGGTGACAACCATCAGATTGGTAGGGCGATCCATGCGCAACCAGGCCGTATCCACGGCATTCATGGGTTCGCTGTTGTAGTCCAGCATCAACTCTCTCTCTTGGCTCGCTGTAACTTGCTTGCTCCGCTAGAGCTTCCAGCAGGCGTACGTTCCGCAGGGTGTTTGGTTGCCGTCTCAGCCATCCGGCTTTGACATGGCCCCAGAGGTCTCAGCTGCCGAGCGCACCTCTTTTCCCCATCATACAGAAACAACATTACAAATTTTAACAACCACCCCCAAAAGCCCATCTATAATCGATTTAGAAGCTTCTGTTGTCGGTGACTGCCACATTTTTACGACACTTTGGCACCTCATGACCTGGACACCGACGAGATTGTTTATTACAAAGTTGTAAGGTATGGGAGCTTCTTATCGTTGCGGTCGAGCCGTCGATTCGCGAGCGCACGAGAACAATAAGCTGGCTGATTGCCTCTAAAGTAAAGAGACCATGGATTGCAAGCCCGACTCCTGGGCAGCCCCCTGGTCCTGGCAA
>JAJUGC010000069.1 GCA_029268325.1 Gammaproteobacteria bacterium
CGCAGGCATGCCCTACGTCAACCATCGCTGGTTGGGCGGTATGCTGACCAACTACAAGACCATCCGTCAGTCCATCCGTCGCCTGCGTGAGCTGGAAGCCCAGTCCCAGGACGGTACGTTCGAGAAGCTGACCAAGAAAGAAGCCCTGCTGCGTCGCCGCGAGATGGAAAAACTCGAGCGCAGCATCGGCGGTATCAAGGACATGGGCGGCCTGCCCGATGCCCTGTTCGTGGTTGGTGTAGACCATGAGCACATCGCGATCCAGGAAGCCAACAAGCTGGGCATTCCGGTGATCGGCGTAGTTGACACCAACAGCAGCCCCGACGGTGTGGATATCGTGATCCCGGGTAACGACGACGCGATCCGCGCTATCCAGATCTACGTGAAGGCGATTGCTGACGCCTGCGTAGAAGGTGCATCTGCTGCTACTGGTGCCGATGAGTTCGTCGAAGTGGTAGAAGAGCCTGCTGCTGACAGTGAAGAGGCGGCTGGCTAATTTGGCCTCGTCGCGACTAGCGTCTGATGAATGCACCAGCTGAACATCGCTGGTGCTGAAAAAGGGGGCTTTGCCCCCCTTTTTGAATAAGCATTCAACACGATTTGAAGAGGAAAGAGAGATGGCAGAAATTACCGCATCCATGGTAAAGGAGCTGCGCGACCGTACTGGCCTTGGCATGATGGAGTGTAAGAAAGCTCTGACCGAAGCTGGCGGTGATATCGAGAAAGCGATTGAAGACCTGCGTAAGTCCTCCGGTCTGAAGGCTGCCAAAAAAGCAGGCCGTACCGCTGCAGAAGGTGTTGTACAGATCAAGGTGGCTGACGATAACAGCTACGCGGTACTGGTTGAAGTGAACTCCGAAACTGACTTCGTAGCTCGTGACGACAACTTCCTGGGCTTTGTGGGTGAAGTTCTGGACCGCGCATTCGCGACCAAAGAGAGCGACGTGGCAAAGCTGATGGAAGGCGAGCTGGAGAGCAAGCGTGAAGCTCTGGTTCAGAAAATCGGTGAGAACATTGGCGTGCGCCGTATCGCTGTGGTTGAGGCCGGTGTGGTAGACGGTTACGTCCACTCCAATAACCGTATCGCGACCCTGGTTGCCCTGGACGGCGGCAATGGCGAGCTGGCTCGTGACATCGCCATGCACGTCACCGCGGTTAACCCCCGCGTTGTCCGCGCTGAAGACATGCCCGCGGAAGAAGTCGAGAAAGAAAAAGACATTATCCGTGCCCAGCCTGACATGGCCGGTAAGCCTGCCGAAATCGTCGAGAAGATGATGGGCGGCCGGATCAACAAGTTCCTGAAAGAAAATAGCCTGCTGGACCAGCCGTTCGTGAAGAACCCGGAGCAGACTGTTGGTGCCCTGGCCAAGAGCGCTGGTGCAGAAGTGAAGAACTTCGTGCGCTATGAAGTGGGCGAAGGTATCGAGAAGAAAGAAGTCGACTTCGCTGCTGAAGTTGCTGCTCAGCTGCAACAGAAGTAAGCGCCTGCGGCCAAGCTTCCGGAGTTCCCTCCCTGTTGGATGAAACTCCGGAATGTTGTTGTATGACAACAGAGCTTCGGTTTCCGCTGGGAATTGACTGGCACGAATCCGGGCCCCCATTAAGGCCCGGATTTTGTGCATATGGCCGGTCAGCTGGGCAGGGCACTGGTAAAGCGCCCGGCGGTTGGTCGGCCTGATGCTGAACGCTTGTCTGGCCGTGCAGCCGAACGAACAGTCTGGCCCTATAGCCGGAATAGATTGATTGGCTGGGCAGCTGGGATTGGCAGGACAGCTGGAACATAGAGTTGGTTTGGCCGCCCAAGGGGGATGGCCGCTCCTGGCGGTCAAAAGCCATATCGGCCAAAGTTAAAAAAGCAGACGGTGAGAGAGACAGGCCCGTGACAGTCCATAATCAGCCAAAGTATAAGCGCGTATTGCTCAAGTTGAGCGGTGAAGCCCTGATGGGGGATGAGGCGTTCGGGATTGACCCGAAAGTCCTGAACCGAATGGCCCTGGAAATCGGACAGTTGATCGGGATCGGTGTTCAGGTCGGCCTGGTGATCGGCGGCGGAAACCTGTTCCGGGGAGCTGCGCTGCACGAGGCGGGCATGGACCGGGTCACCGGTGACCATATGGGCATGTTGGCCACCGTGATGAACAGTTTGGCATTGCGCGATGCGCTGGAACGTTCCAATATTCGTACTCGGGTGATGTCTGCGATTCCCATGAGCGGTATCGTCGAGCACTATGACCGGCGCCGGGCGATTCGTGACCTCAAAGATGGTGATGTGGTCATCTTCAGTGCCGGTACTGGTAACCCATTCTTTACCACCGATTCCGCCGCCTGCTTGCGCGGGATCGAGATTGATGCTGATCTTGTACTGAAAGCAACCAAGGTTGATGGTGTCTATTCTGCGGATCCGGTGAAGGACCCGACTGCTGTCAAGTACGATCGTTTGACCTATGACGAAGTTCTGGACAAGAAGCTCGGTGTTATGGATCTGACGGCCATTTGCTTGTGCCGCGACCACAATATGCCGGTGCGGGTATTCGACATGAACAAGGCGGGTGCCCTCACCAATATCGTCGTAGGAAAAGAAGAAGGCACCTTGATCGAACGAGGATAAAGCCGTGATAAACGATATCAAGAACGAGAGTGAAAGCCGGATGAAGAAGAGCGTTGAAACTCTTCATACCGCCTTCAGTAAGATTCGGACGGGCCGTGCCCATCCCAGTATCCTGAGCAACGTGATGGTTCCCTATTATGGGACTGATACGCCCCTGACTCAGGTCGCCAACGTATTTGCGGAAGATGCCCGTACCCTGGCGATCAGTGCCTGGGAAAAGAGCCTGATTCCAGCCATCGAGAAGGCGATTCTCAAATCCGACCTGGGTTTGAATCCAACCACGTCGGGGGACACGATTCGTGTACCCATGCCGCCCCTGACCGAAGAAACCCGTCGCGATCTGGTCAAGCACGCCCGGGCGGAAGCGGAAACTGCACGGGTGTCCGTGCGCAACATTCGCCGCGATGCGAATGGTCACCTCAAAGACCTGCTTAAGGAAAAGGAAATTTCGGAGGATGAAGAGCGTCGGGCAGCGGATGATATCCAGAAGCTGACAGACAAATACATTGCCGAGATTGACAAGGTTCTGGCGGACAAAGAAGCCGATCTCATGGCGGTCTAATCCTCCTTCATGTGTTCTCGCCGGGTAGCGCCGAGGCGTGTTATCCGGCGCATTCCGGAACTCTCTTACCTATGGTTTCATCCCATATACCAATGGTCGCGGGCTCTTGGCCCCGGCATGTCGCCATTATCATGGATGGTAACAATCGGTGGGCGCGTCAGCGCGGCCTGCCGGGAATCGCAGGACACAAGGCGGGGGTCGATGCCGTACGCGCCGTGGTGGAAACCTGTGCCCGTAACAACATTGAAGTGCTGACGCTGTTTGCGTTCAGCAGTGAAAACTGGCGCCGTCCCCCTGATGAAGTCAGTGCCCTGATGCGGCTGTTTCTCATCGCCTTGCGGCGTGAGGTACGCAAGCTGCATCGCAACAATATCCGGCTTCGCATCATTGGCGATCGCTCCCGGTTTTCCACGATCCTCCAGGAGCATATGGCCCTGGCGGAAGAGTTGACTCGCCATAACACTAAAATGACCTTGGTCGTGGCGGTGAATTACGGTGGACAGTGGGATATTACGCAGGCGACACGCAAACTGGCCCAGCGTGTGGCCCAAGGTGAGCTCTCGCCGGATCAGATCACCGAGGAAACCATCCAGGCCGAGATCAGCCTGGGGGATCTGCCATTGCCCGATCTGTGCATCCGTACGGCCGGAGAACAGCGCATCAGCAACTTTTTGCTGTGGCAATTCGCCTATACGGAGTTCTATTTCACCGATGTATTCTGGCCTGACTTCAAACACGAGGAAATGAAGAAGGCATTGGAAGCCTACAGTGGCCGCAAGCGCCGCTTTGGGCAGACGGATGAACAACTGGAATCAAAGGTTCAGGGTGCTTAAACAAAGAATTATAACGGCGCTAATTCTCGCGCCCTTGGCGGTGTGGGGAATTTTTGGGCTGGCCACGCCGGGCTTTGCCTGGTTTATCGGCGCTATTGTGGTGCTGGCGGCCTGGGAGTGGGCGAACCTGTCGGGCTGGCAGGCCCAATGGCAACGGATTGCCTATGGAGCAGTAGTCGGCGGGTTGCTGGTATTAACTTATGGCAGCTCTGAGTTGGTGCTGTTGCCGGCACTGGCTTGGTGGCTGGTGGCTTTTGCCCTGGTCCTGACCTATCCCACAAGCGCCCATTTGTGGCGCAACCCCTGGGTCAGAGCCCTGATGGGCTTGTTGATCCTGGTTCCGACCTGGAATGGTCTGGTGATTCTGCATCAGGCGGCGCTGGTGGGTCCCCAGGAGATCGCCGGTGTTTGGGTCATCCTTTACGTCTTTTGTGTGGTGTGGGTGGCGGATATCGGCGCTTACTTTGCAGGCCGGGCCTGGGGTAAAAAGAAACTGGCGCCCCGAGTGAGCCCGGGCAAATCCTGGGCGGGGGTCTATGGTGGGCTGGCGGCGGTGGCCGCGTTGGCCTTGGCCGTGGGGCTGTGGCTCGACTGGAGCGGAGCGCGTCTGGCGGGGCTGGTGGCCCTGACGCTGGTGACGGCACTGGTTTCAGTGGTGGGCGACTTGTGCGAGAGCATGGTGAAACGTTTTCGCGGCTTGAAAGACAGCAGCCAGTTGCTGCCCGGCCACGGGGGTATTTTGGATCGGGTCGACAGCATCACCGCCGCCGTGCCCGTGTTCACCTTGCTTGCGTTCTGGCTGGGCTGGCTGGCGTGATCGAATGAGGAAGACAGCATGACGGACAGGCCAAAACAGGTTGTGGTACTGGGCTCTACGGGCTCCATCGGCGTCAGCACGCTGGATGTGATTGCCCGTCATCCGGACCGTTACCAGGTGTTTGCCCTGACCGCTCAGCGCAATGGTGAAAGGCTCCTGGAGCAATGCCTGAGATTCCAGCCCCAATACGCAGTGTTGGTGGATGAAGAAGCGGCCCTGGCCCTGCGCCGGTCTTTGGCGGAGCAAAATTGCCGTACGGAAGTGTTGATGGGGCGGGCGGCGCTGGTCGAAGTGGCCGCCCATGGCGACGTCGATGCGGTGATGGCGGCAATTGTCGGCGCGGCCGGACTGGAGCCTACATTGGCCGCCGTGCGCGCAGGCAAGCGGGTGCTGCTTGCCAACAAGGAGGCGCTGGTGATGTCCGGCGAGCTCTTTATGTCCGCGGTGCGTACTTCCGGCGCAGATTTGTTGCCCATCGACAGCGAACATAACGCGATCTTTCAATGCCTGCCCCGTGTAACCCTGGGTCAAAAGGAGCCGGGTGATACCCCCAATGGCTTGTTGGGCAAACTGGGCGTGCGGAGGATCCTGCTAACCGCCTCCGGCGGGCCCTTCCGTGCAACGCCGCTGGAAGAGTTGGATTCGGTGACGCCGGAGCAGGCCTGTCGCCATCCCAACTGGTCCATGGGCCAAAAAATATCGGTTGATTCCGCCACCATGATGAACAAGGGGCTGGAGCTGATCGAGGCCTGCTGGCTGTTTGATGCCACACCGGATCAAGTGGATATTCATATCCATCCGGAGAGCGTAATCCACTCGATGGTGGAGTACTGTGACGGCTCTGTGCTGGCACAAATGGGGAATCCGGATATGCGTACCCCCATCGCTTCCGGGCTGGCCTGGCCGGAGCGGATTGAGTCGGGGGTGGGATTGCTGGATCTGTTTAAGATCGGCGCGCTCCATTTCGAGCGGCCCGATACCCGGCGCTTCCCCTGCCTGAGACTGGCGGCGGAAGCTTTTTCCGCAGGTGGCACGGCCGCGGCAGTGCTGAATGCGGCCAATGAAGAGGCCGTCGCAGCCTTTCTGGACCGGCGTATTCGCTTCACGCGGATCCCTGCTATTATCGAGCAGGCTTTGGTCCATATTCCGGTCAGTGCGGCGGACTCGGTCGATGCGGTTCTCCAGGCCGACCAGCGTGCGCGGGAATACGCCCGCCAGATCATCCAGGCAGGCCCATAGCCTTCCGGCTGATAGTCCTGGAAGCCTGAGAAAACGTCGCCGGAAAGAGGGTAAAAAAACCGGAAGTTGCTGAAAAGGCGAGACTTAGTAAGTAAATCTCGAAGCTTAGATGAAACCCGGTGCATTTAATGTTGTCCAAGCGTCGGCTTACTGTTATCCGGTTTGTTCTTGTTGCGGGCTTTTACACTGGCCGCGCTTAAGGGCGTCCTCATTGATCTAAGGCGGAAAGAATCGATTGATGGAAGTACTCCAAACTGTTGTTGCACTGATCGTTACGCTGGGTATCCTGGTGACTTTCCACGAATTTGGTCACTACTGGGTAGCCCGGCGTTGCGGCGTTAAGGTGCTGCGTTTTTCGGTCGGGTTCGGCAAACCGCTGTGGGGCTGGAAAGGCAAGGATGGTACGGAATATGTCGTAGCGGCCATCCCGTTGGGCGGATACGTGAAGTTTCTCGACGAGCGGGAAGCCCCGGTACCCGAAGACCAGTTGCATGAGGCGTTCAACCGTAAACCGGTGCTGCAGCGGATTGCCATTGTGGCTGCGGGGCCGCTTGCCAATTTCCTGTTTGCCATTGCCGCCTATTGGGTCATGTTCGTGTGGGGCGTGCAGGCGGTGGCGCCGGTGGTGGGCGAGGTTGCGCCCCAATCCCTGGCGGCCGAGGCAGGCTTGCGTAGCAGTGATGAGATTCTGCGCGTGGATGGCAAGGAGACCCAGGACTGGTCGGCCGTCCACCTGCAACTGTTGTCCCACTTGGGCGATACCGGCGAGATCCGACTGAGTGTGCAGGCCCGGGACAGCTCCCTGGTGCGGGAGTTGCGGGTACCTGTCGAGCGCTGGCTGATCGGCCAGGAGGAGCCCAATCCTATCCTGGAGTTGGGTATTCAGCCTTACCGGCCTTCGATTCCAGCCGTCTTGCAGGAGATCGTCGCCGACAGCCCTGCCCAGAAGGCCGGGCTGCAAACTGGCGACCATATTCTGGCGGTGAATCAGCAGCCCGTGGATGACTGGTCGGCTTTGGTGGAACAGGTGCGCAAGTCAGCCGGCGTTCCCTTGGAGCTGGAGGTGGAGCGCGATGGGCGAGTGTTGCAGGTCGTGGTAACGCCCGGCACCCGTGACGAGCAGGGGGAGGTAATCGGCTTTATCGGTGCCGGAGTCCAGCCCCAGCCGCTGCCGGACTGGTTGATCCGCACCATTCAGTACGGTCCGTTGGAGTCGGTTGCCCAGGCTATTGGCCGGACCGGAGAGATGATCGGGATGATCCTCGACTCCATCAAGAAAATGATTTTTGGGCAGATTTCCGTTAAGAACCTGAGCGGCCCGGTTACCATTGCCCAAGCCGCGGGGCAGTCTGCCAGTTATGGGGTAGAAAGTTTTATTACATTTTTAGCCTACCTCAGTATCAGCCTGGGCGTGTTAAACTTGCTGCCCATTCCTGTGCTGGATGGGGGCCATCTCCTGTATTACTTCGTGGAGCTGGTACGTGGACGGCCACTTTCCGAGCAGAAGCAGGTTCTGGGATTGAAGATTGGCCTGGCCTTGCTCATGGCCATGATGATGTTGGCTTTCTATAACGACCTGGCCCGGCTGTAGGGATGGTTCGGTTGGTGCCGGCCAGAGGCTAGGAAGCCGGATTGGTTTGAGCCCTGTTTGAAGCCCCCTTCCAAGGGCATCGGAAGGAGGGGAGTGCTTGGACTTGTGTGGTAAATGATCAATAAACAGGTAGCCCCCGGCCAGGCTTGGGCGAAGAGGGTTGCAGCAACACATAATGACAAAGAGTCTTGCATGAAGCATTTTCGGGATTGGGCACTGTGGCTTGCTGTTTTTTGCGCGCCAGCGGGCGCTGCGGCGGCTACAGTCGATAGTTTTGTGGTGACCGACATTCGTGTTGAGGGGCTGCAAAGGGTCTCCGCCGGGAGCGTCTTCAGCGCCTTTCCGGTCAATGTGGGGGACTCCGTGGACAGTGTGCGGCTGGCGGAAGCCGCCCGTAGCCTGTTTCGCACCGGCTTTTTCACCGATATCCAATTAGGCCGCGAAGACGATGTGTTGGTCATTGCGGTTGAAGAGCGCCCCTCCATCAGCCGGATCGAGATTGAGGGTAACAAGGCGATCAATACGGATGACCTACTGAGTGGGCTGCAAGCCGCTGGACTGGCGGAAGGCCAGGTCTTTCAGCGGGTAACCCTGGAGCGCCTGGAGTTGGAGATTCTGCGCACCTATGTGGCCCAGGGCCGCTACAACGCTTCCATCGACGCCCAGGTGGAGGAGCTGCCGCGTAACCGGGTGGCGTTGAAAATCAAGATTAACGAAGGCTCTGTGGCATCCATCCGCCATATCAACTTCGTCGGCAATGAGGCGTTTTCCGACGAAGAACTGCGCGACCTGATGGAGTTGAAGACTCCGGGGCTCTTCTCCTTCATTACAGCCAGCGACAAGTATGCCAAGGAAAAGCTCAGTGGCGACCTGGAGCGGATCCGTTCCCATTACCTGGACCGGGGCTATATCCGTTTCAATATCGAGTCGACCCAGGTTTCCATCTCGCCGGATAAGTCCCAGGTCTTTATTACGGTCAACATCACCGAAGGTCCTCAATACAAGATCCGGGACGTAAAACTGCGCGGTGACCTGATTGTGCCGGAGGAAGAGCTTCGCAAGCTGATCCTGGTTAAGCCGGAGCAGACCTTCTCCCGTCAGTTGCTGACCTTTACCTCGGAAACCATCAGCAAGC
>JAJUGC010000070.1 GCA_029268325.1 Gammaproteobacteria bacterium
CAGTTCACGGCCATCACCACTGGCCCGTAGCAGCTGCCGATAGTACAAGCCGGGCAGTCGGCGGGCCCAAATCATCAGAAGCTTGATCAGCCACCGGAAAAGGCGCCTGCTTCCCTGTTCCAGATACGGCAAGGGCCAGCCTTTCCTAAGTAGCTCCCGACGCCCTTGGGGATACTCCACAAGATGGGTATAGCCGGCGATCGAAGCAACAAAGCTTATCTGCTGTGGCGCCAGATAAGCTGCTGCCAGGGCCACCGGGCCCCCACTGGACCAGCCGAACACCCCGAACTGATCCAGATCCAAATGCTTGGCCAAGTCAACGAGATCCTGGGCATCCGCCAGCAAACACCGCCGTCCCCGAGGGTCTGACAGGCCAATACCGGGGCGATCTGGCGCAATGATGCGAAAGCCCCATTCCCGGGCGCAATGATCGAAGAATTGCCCTTGCAGACGAGAGCCGGGCATCCCATGGCAAAACAGCAACGGGTAGCCTTGGGGATCTCCCGCTTCCAGGTATCCCAGAACTCGCCCATCCGCCAGTTGCACTCTCCGCTCATGATCAAAGCCAGAACCACTTCCCAAAGGGTCTCTCCTCAGGCTCCTGCCTGATAAACGCTATCCGCAAAAAATTTCGTTTCGTAACAAGGCTGTAAAGGCCTGTCACTTTGTTGGAAAAGTGTTACAGCGGCTCGCGAACCGGGAAATGTCAACTAATGTGAAATAAGCCGATGTCGCTTTATCCATCTTGACCGCTGTCTTCTTGTCAGAACCCACGGGCGCATCGGGAGTCCCTGGAATCCGGAAGTCGGTGATCTTCAATGCAGCTTCACTCAGTACAACCGTCTTTTTCAGCATTTCTGAATAGTCTGGTCATCCTCTCTCTAACCCTGTTACTTGCCGCCTGTGGCGGTGGTGGTGGAGGTGGCAGTGATGGCCCGTCCTCCAGCAACCGCACCTCCGGCTCGCCACCAACCTCCCCGGCCCGCACCATCACCCTGGAAGGGGTCGCCATGAAAGGCGCCATCGCCAATGGCCTGATTACAGTGTATGGCACTGAAGAGCATGCCAGCTACCATCAGTTAACGGCTGACCCGCTGGCACAGGGGGTACGCACCAACGAGGACGGCAGCTTTCAGGTGGAGTTCACGCCAAAGGATTCAGAAGCCTGGGTCGTTCAGCTAACGGCGGACGAACACACCACCATGACCTGTGACCTGCCCGACGGCTGTCAGGACGGCCAGGGCAGCAAAGTCGGGTTCGGCAGCAGAATCAAAGTGCCGGACCACTTCGAGATGTATGCGGCAATCATCAACAACGCGACGTTGAACCAAACCGCCCATATTACCCCCCTGACCCATCTCGCCTACCAGTGGTCTGCCCAAAGGGTCGATGGCCTGACCGCGGCCAATATCGCCACCGGGCGCGAACTCATTGCCAATTCCCTGGGCCTGACCAGCACGATTTTGGATCTCAAACCACTGGATGTGACCCGGCTGAGCGGGCATGAAACCGTCGATGTGGATGCACTCGACTACTCGATCCTGTCCGCATCATTCCTGGACTTGGCCCAAGGCCAAGGGTGGAAGGATATCAACCAGGTGTTGGAGGCCGCCTCCCAGCGCTTTGCCACCTGGGGCCAGTTTCCGGAAACCAGCCCTCTGCATACGGAAGTAAGCCTGCAAACCATCCTGCAAAGCACCTCCGGACTAGCCCTGGGAATTGCCAACCGGCTACAGCCGCTTCATCCCGACAGCGCTTTGCAAAGCCAGCTCAAGGGCCTTGCCTATGCTTCCAGCCAACTGGCCAAGGAGCTGGAATCCGTCGCCCAGGCGCCAGTGGTGATCCAGTATCATCCGGGTTCACAAACCGTGGTGGAGCAGGAATCCGTCACCTTCAACGTGAATGCTGACGGTGGTGGCCCTTTGCGCTATCAGTGGCGCAAGAATGGCAAAGCGATTCCCGGCGCTACTTCTTCTACCCTGACCCTCAGTTCAGTCCGGGTTGAGGATGCGGGCAGCTACGACTGCGTCATCAGCAATAAAACCAGTTCCGCCCTGTCGAAAGCGGCCACCCTGACGGTCAAGCCGGCCCATATCACCCTGGTTTGGGAAATCCCCCAACAGCGGGTGGATGGAACCCCTCTGCATCCCTCTGAGCTAAACGGTTACCGAATCCTCTATGGAACCCGGGCAGACCAGCTGACCCAGACCCTGCAGATCAAGGATCCCTATGCCGCTGAACAGCGCTTTGAGAATCTGCCGAAAAACACCTACTACTTCAGTATCCTGGCCATCGATGACCAGGGTAATGAGAGCGCCCTGTCGAATGTGGTCGAGGCCACTCTCTAAACAGCCCGAACTACAGTCACAGTTCTGAATGGGCCCGCCGCCCTTCAATATCCAGAGCGAGGCATGGAAGCCTCTTGTAACCTCCCTTGTAAGTTTTTCCCGTCCCCGCCCCATTTTCTGCCAAACAGTCCCAGCTCAGAACATCGGAATCGCTGGTCGCTCTCCCCGGGCAAAGCCCAAGCACAGCCGTTGTTGGCGGATTTAATTGAAACCCCAAACAGGAAGACAAAGGCCATGGGGCGGCCTGGAACAAGACTTGCTGCCTCTCTCCAAGGACTGGCTGCTCTGCACCGTTCTCCCTCTCTTAGGCAATGGAGATACTCCTATGGCACAAGACACACTGGATACCACTCGCGGCTCGGCCACTAGCGCCACCAGCGGCGCCATGGGGAGCTTCGGCACCGAGCAGGCTGCCAGCTCCCACGGTGGCACCAGAAAATCCCAAACAGGTGACTCCCGCCATGCTCCCGCTTCCAAAGAAGCCTTGCGTGGCTACGGCTATACAGGAGATACCGGCTATCCAACCGGTGACGCCCGGACCACTGCCCCGGAAACTGCTCCAACCTGGGCCGACATTATGGAGCGCCATCCGGGCCGCCAAGGGTCATCCCCTTTACAGCGGGGAAAGGATGCGTATACGGCGGCCCAATCCCAGGCCCTGAGGCAAGTCCGGAGTCATCCTTGGCTAACCCTGACCTTGGCCTTCGCAATCGGCTTTGCAATGACGAGTCTATATCGGGTCAGGGCGGATCAGCATCGGGACTAGCCACTGACAGCTAAGTAGCGCCCGCTGGAACTGACAACAGTGACTTGAGCTGTAAAACGAGCCAGCCAGCCCGAGCGTTAGTGAATCTATACCTCTTCATGTTATTAATAGGTGTCTTCTTTGGGAGAGGTATGCATGTCCACATCCGATTCAGCCAGCCCCCGCGTTTCCTCGCTAACGCCGTGGCAGGCCATCACCGATATCCTGCTGGCCCTGCTGCTGACAGTACTGGGTGGGCTGTCCGCTGCCTGGCTAGGTGGACTTCTGGCCGGCCGTTTTGAATTTCCCATGCTGGCGATCTTGCTGGTCCAGGGGCTGATCTTTCTCGTCGGGCTCCAACTGATCCTGCACTGGCGTGGACAATCCTGGCGACACCTGGGATTGCGCCCCATCCGCCTCCAGGACCTGGGCCGCACTTTGGTGGCCCTGCTGCTGGTCTTCCTGGCCAATGCGGTCTTCGTCTCCCTGGTCTTCTGGATCGAGCCCGGCCAGATCGAAGGACACGAACAAAACCTGACGGACATTGCCAGCCTGCTGGCCCTGGACCTGACCCTGCCCACCATTGGGCTGATGATGCTCTTCGTGGGTTTCTATGAAGAAGTGCTGGCGCGGGGGTTACTGTTACAGCGGGCTCGAAGCCTGTTTGCTGGCACCTGGGGACCCGTACTGTTATCCTCTGTCCTGTTTGGACTGGGACACCTTTACCAGGGCTGGGTCGGCACACTGCAAACGACCCTGATGGGCATCGTCCTGTCCTGCCTCACTCTCCGTTGGCAAACCCTATGGCCGGCGATTTTCGCCCACGCCATCATCAATACGGCGTCCTTCGGCCTGGTACGCCAACTCGGCAATTCCCCCTGGTAGTTTTCGAGTTTAAATCCAGTGCTCACTAAGCCATCGGCCTTCATCGTCTTTAGAGCCCGCGCCTTAAGCATCTGAACATCTGCAGGCTGGTACTGTAGAGGGCTCTTCGCAAGGCATTCACCGGAGGTAGACAAACGTGAAGCCCCTTTTGTTTTCTAAACTGAAACTGCGTGAACTGGAGTTCAACAATCGTATTTTTATCGCTCCCATGTGCCAGTACTCCTGCGAGGATGGCATGCCCAACGACTGGCACCTGGTTCACTTGGGCAGTCGCGCAGTCGGCGGTGCCGCCTGTATCATCCAGGAAGCAACAGCCATAAGCCCGGAGGGACGGATCAGCCCGGCAGATGCAGGAATCTGGAACTATGAACAGGCCCAGGCTTATCAACGGATTACCCGCTTCCTGAAAGACAACGGCGCCATTCCAGCGATCCAGCTGGCCCATGCGGGACGCAAGGCTTCCACCGCGGTGCCCTGGCAGGGTGATTATCCCCTTGATGAGTCGGAAGGCGGCTGGCGTCCGATCCTGGCCCCTTCGGCCATCCCCTTCGACCTCAGCTCACCTGTGCCCCAGGAAATGAGCCTGGAGCAAATTGACCAGCTCGTGGAACAGTTCGTCGCGGCCACCCATCGCAGCCAGGTGGCAGGCTTTGAGGTGGTGGAGATTCATGCCGCCCATGGCTATCTGCTGCACGAGTTCCTGTCTCCCCTGTCCAACCAACGGACGGACGACTATGGCGGCAGCCTGGAAAACCGCATGCGGCTTCCCCTACGGGTCGCCCAGGCCGTGCGCGAAGCTTGGCCAGAGCACCTGCCGGTCCTGGTACGGATTTCCGCCACAGATTGGGTCAAAGGGGGCTGGGACCTGGAGCAATCCATCGAGTTTTGCAAACAACTCAAGGAAATTGGCATTGACCTGATCGATGTCTCCACCGGTGCCTTGGTGCCCGACGTCAAGATTCCGGTCCGCCCCGGATTCCAGGTTCCCTTTGCCGAAGCGATCCGCCGGGAAGCCGGAATTCCCACGGGGGCTGTGGGCCTCATCACCTCCGTTCCCCAGGCAGAGCAAATCCTGGTGTCAGGACAGGCTGACGTGGTGCTCCTGGGCCGGGAGTCCCTGCGCGATCCATACTGGCCTCTGCATGCCGCCCATACCCTCGGTGCGGACGTGGCCTGGCCGAAGCAGTACGAACGGGCCAAGCCCCATTAAACCCGCCGTGAAGCGCCGCCCTTGAGCAGGCGCTGCCTCCCTGGGCTTTAGCCGGTGCGCCTCCCGTGCCGGCCATTGTCCCAAACGCATGACTTCTCTGCCGCAAGAGCCAATTTGAATTACGCCACATTTCGATATACTCATATCCCGTAGTATGCGGAAAGCTCCCAAGCCAGTATCTGGGGCCTACCGTCTGGCCTCTCCGTTGGATCGAAGCAAGCTGTTGGGAGCTAAGCCCTGACTGTGCTTGGAACTCCTATTTCGACGATGTGGAAAACAATAATGATAAAGCTGCCTAAAACCCTACTTACCCTAACCCTCGCATCCCTGCTGACCGCCTGTGGCTCCCACCCCATCTATACAATGGGCGCCAAGGTCATGGAAAACTTCAGCGAAAGCGTTGCAACCCCCCATATCCTGGAACTCTCGGACGTGGATGTAACCTGCCGCTTTGGCTCAAACATGTCGCCCCTGTTCGGCACCTTTAACTCCCTGACCGACACCGGCCAGGAAACCCTGTCCTTGCTGTATCTGCTGTCGGCCAACTGTAGCGAACAGGCCGCCCTTGCCGCCGAGCTCAGATCCATCCGGGCACTGCAAAATGGCCTGGTCAACGAAGCCAAAGACGCCCGTACGGAGCAGAAGCGCTGGCTGAAGCTGACCGCCGAGCGCCGCAAGAAAACCTTCGAAAGCGCCATGGCCGCCTACAAGTACGACTACACAGACTCCGAAGCCAAATGCCCCAAACTGAAACAGCCTCAGGATGAGCTGGTCTTTCTGCTGGGTCTGCTGACCGGACTGCAAGCCATTCTCGCGGATTCCGGCGCGGAACTGGCCGCCGGAGTGCCGCGCAACATCGCCCCGGCAGCAGTGCGGGCCTCCTACTGCCTGGATGATGACGCCTGGGGGGGCTCGCCCTCCGCCATTCGCGCCGCCATCTGGACCCTGCTCCCCGACCTCATGCCTTCCCGGGACCTGAATACCTGGGAGCTGCTGAACGCCAGCAGTGCCAAGTCCCTGGACTTTGGTGTGCGTATCCCCATCGCCCTGCAGGCCATCATGGCGGAAACCGCAGGCAACGAGGCGGAACTGGCCCGTGCCCTGGCCCTGGTCGATTCCAGCTTCCAGCCCAAGCCCGAGTATGCACTGGTTGATGCCATCGCCCTTTCCCATGTCCAAGCGGTTTCCGATCGACAGTGGACCAGCAAACATGGTGAACGTACGCCCTTTGGCCAGCTGGGCAAATCCGCCACTCCCCAACTGGAGGAAGATGCAGCTGACCTGGATGCCCTGTTCTGAACAGGGCCTCGCCAACCCTGCCGGGGCCGAACGACCTCTCAAGGTCCTGACGCCCCCAAAGTGGTCATGAATAATAAAGACGCGCCAGAATCTCGGGTGCTGTACCCAAAAAAACAAGAAGCTCCCGAGGCCTGAGCGCCAGCATCAATAAAAACGATTGCCATGCGGAGGCAAAGAACAGTGAAAAAGATCCTACTCTCCATCTTGCTCATCTTGACGGCCAATCTTGCCCAGGCAGCCGAAACCAAAAGACTCTGTGTCTTCGATCCCTTGGGAGCCAACGGAGATGCCTTCAACCTGCTGAAGGACTATGCCATTGATATGGCAGTGACGGGGATTAAGCTGTCTTTATCCCCGTACACCGATGAAAGCGTAGCGGTAGCCGACTTTATTTCCGGCAAGTGCGATATTGTCGCCGCCACTGATATCCGCCTGCGTCCTTTTTCCAAGTTCGGCGGAACGGTCAGCGCCGTGGGCGCCATTCCCGGCCCGGAAGAGCTGCGCACCCTGATCCGTGCCCTGAACCGTCCCAAGGCCCAGGCTTACCTGGACGATGGCAAGTTTGCCCTGCTGGGCCTGATTCCCATGGGAGCGGGCTACCTGTTCGTCAATGACCGCTCCATTGACACGGTTGGTGAACTTGCCGGTAAACGGATTGCCACCCTGGATTACCAGAAAGATGCCATCCACATGGTCAACCATGTGGGCGCCACCGTGGTGCCTTCAGACGTTACCGACTTCGGGGGCAAGTTCAATAACGGCTCAGTGGATATCTGCTACGCACCTGCGTTGGCCTACAACGCCTATGAACTGTACAAGGGCCTGGGTGAGAAAGGCGGTGTCATCCGCTATCCCCTGGCGCAACTGACCCTGCAACTGATCGCCCGCAGCAGCGATTTCGATGACGAGTTCAAGCAGCTGTCCCGTGTTAACGCGGAAAAGCTGTTCGACAAGGCCTTCAAGCTGATCAAGCAACACGAAGACAGTATTGATCCCAAATACTGGGTGGATATTTCCCTGGAAGATATTGCCGGCTACCAGGAAATGTTCCGTCAAAACCGCATCGAGCTCCGGGAAAACGGCACCTATGACCCAACCATGCTGACCATCATGCGCCAGATCCGTTGCATGTCTAACCGTGCAGCATCCGAATGCTCAGCCGATGACCGGGAGTAACAGCCAGTGAACAGCCATCAGGAGGTCATGCCCATGCAGGATGTCGCCGCTTCACCAGCCCGGCAACGGCTTCGCCTTGCCGGTGCCATGGTGTTTTTGCTGCTGTGTGCAGCGGTGCTGGTGGGACTGGGTGACTCGTTTCACTCACGCCTGCTGTACTGGGGAGAGGTGATGTGGAAGGATTACTACATCCTGAATCCCAACATCACCGAACCGGCCTGTTCCACCGCCATCGATGTGGAGCAGGAAGTACAGCGGCAGATGGCCCTGGCCGCTGAGGACTCCTTTCTGTTCGACGACTTTGAAGTGGATGAGCGGGATGTGCGCCAGTCGGTACTCAACAATCTCGCCCAATGCCAGCTGGCCCATGATCGCTATCAGCAGATCTCCGCACAGCTGACTCCGAGCCTGATCGCCTATAAGGAGGTCGAAAAAGGGCTGGCCCGCTTTCTCCTGAACAATCTCGATGCCAAAAAGTACATCCTGCTGCTGATGGTGCTGGGCTGTGCGCTGTTCGTGTGCTGGAAAAACGAACATATTTCCCTGCTGCCGGCAGAGTCCCAACAACAGCGCTTGGTCTCCAACCTCCTGCAGTTCTTCGCCAATAGCGCTATTGCCTTTTCCTTCTACAGCTACTGGCAGATCCTGCGCTCCGTCAACCCCAACGACCCGCTGATTCCAATCCAGCTCTGCTGGCTAACCGGCTTTAGCCTGCTCACGGTGGTCAGCCTGTATCGGATTATCCACCAGGGCCGGACAACGCCATTCCGCCTGCACTTTAAGGACATTCTGGCCGCTCCTTTGTACGCCATCATGATTCTGATCAGCTTCACCTATCTGGTGCTGGCCGAAAACCATGCTGCCGGTGTGGCAATCTTTATCAACCAGCTCACCAACCTGGCCAACATCTTTGTCAATGTGGGCCTCTACGTGTTTGTGGGCATGACCTTAAAGCATACCCGCCTGCCTGCCCTGTGCTTTGATTTGCTCAGGCCCTGGCAATTGGCTCCTGCGGCCCTGGCAACTCTCATTATCTTCGCCACGGCCTGGCCGACCGCCTTTACCGGCGCCTCCGGTATCTTCATCCTGGCGGTGGGGGGTGTGATTTATGACGAAA
>JAJUGC010000071.1 GCA_029268325.1 Gammaproteobacteria bacterium
GTATTTACCGCCAACAGCTGATCGGCCCCAACAAGCTGATTATGCGGTGGCTCTCCCACCGTGGCGGGGCGCTGGATTTTCATGACTGGAAAGAGAAGTTCCCGGGCCAGAAGTTCCCCGTGGCGGTGGCGCTGGGCGCCGATCCGGCCACCATTCTCGGTGCCGTAACACCGGTGCCGGACAGTCTTTCTGAGTATGCGTTTGCCGGCCTGCTGCGGGGCAACAAGACCGAGCTGGTGAAGTGCCAGACCAACGACCTGGAAGTGCCCGCCAGCGCTGAGTTCATTCTGGAAGGCTATATCGACCCGGAAGAAACCGCCCCGGAAGGGCCCTTTGGTGACCATACGGGTTATTACAACGAGGTGGATACCTTCCCGGTGTTTACCGTGGAGCGCATTACCCACCGCCGCAACCCCATCTACCACAGCACCTACACCGGCCGTCCGCCCGATGAGCCGGCCGTGCTGGGCGTGGCCCTGAACGAAGTCTTCGTGCCCATCCTGCAAAAGCAGTTTCCGGAAATCGTGGACTTCTACCTGCCACCGGAGGGCTGCTCCTATCGAATGGCCGTAGTGACCATGAAAAAGCAGTACCCGGGCCATGCCAAACGGGTGATGATGGGGGTATGGTCGTTCCTGCGCCAGTTCATGTACACCAAGTTCGTGATCGTCACCGACGACGATATCAACGCCCGTGACTGGAAAGACGTGATCTGGGCCATCACCACCCGTATGGACCCCATGCGGGACACGGTCATGATCGACAACACGCCGATCGACTACCTGGATTTCGCCTCCCCCGTGTCCGGGCTGGGCTCCAAGATGGGCCTGGACGCCACCCACAAATGGCCCGGAGAGACCCATCGGGAATGGGGACGGACCATCGTGATGGACCCGGCTGTCAAACAACGTGTCGATGAGATGTGGTCAGAGCTGGGAATCGATTGACCGAATGAAGCAGATTCTGATTCACCCGCGCGGCCTGAGGTTTCAGGTGGCGCCGGGGGAAACCATTCTGGAAGCGGCTATCCGCCAACAGTATGCTTTGCCCCATAGTTGCGACAACGGTGTCTGCGAAGTCTGTAGCGGTAAACTACTTGCCGGCCATTGCCACCTGCGTAACCGGCAACAACTGATCGAAGCCGGGCAGGAAGGCGCAGATTACCTGCTGCTCTGCTTGGCGGAACCTCAATCCGACTGCACCATCGAAATTCATAATATCCTCGCCCCCGGAGAGTTACCCTTGCGTCGCCTTGCCTGTCAGGTTCAGCACATCGAAGCATTAAGTGCTGATGTCTATCGAGTTCGTTTGCTTGCCCCCGCCGGGCGCAAGCTGGAGTATTACGCCGGGCAGTACCTCGCCCTGCAGATCCCCGGAGTAGAGGGAGCCTACTTCTCCATCGCCAACGCCCCGGGCAGCCGGGAGCTTGAGCTGCACGTGGATGCCCCGCCCGACCGGGGCAACGCCCGTGAAGTCCTGCGCTACCTGCGGGAGAACCCCACCGTGAAGGTGGAACTGCCCTTTGGCAAAGCCTGCCTCAGCAAGCCCTTGTCCGGCCCGGTTATTCTGGTCGCCGCAGGCACCGGCTTTGCCCAGATCAAAAGCATCGCCGAACAGCTCTTTGCCCAGAACTACGCAGACCCCATCCACCTTTACTGGGGTACCCGCACCCTGGCGGAGATGTATCAGAAGGAACTGCCGGAGCAGTGGCAGCTGGAGCATAAAAACCTGTTCTTCATCCCCATCGCCGCCGACAAAGCCGACAGCGAATGGCAAGGGCACCACGAAGAACTCTGCTCGGCCATCAGCAGCCGCCACGACAACCTGGGCAATACCCACCTCTTTGTCAGCGGCTCGCCCACCATGGTGTACAGCATCTACGACTGTTTGGCGGAAAAAGGCCTGCGGGAGGAGAACTTCTATTCGGATGTGTTGGAGTATGCGCCGCGGGGGTGACTACTCCCCTCTCCCCAGCCGGGGCGAGGATTCAGGCTCTCAGCCTACGCAAAAGCTATCAGTCAAAGCAAATACATCCCCCCTTTCGTAAAGGGGGGCAGGGGGGATTTCTGCAGAGCACCTGGGTATGTCCTGCACTGGTTGTGCTGGCATATTGCGAAGTATTGACTGCACAGGAATATGTACTAGTTGAGGCGCCCGCTAGCACGGAGCACGTCCGCCAAGAGAGAATTATCCCTGCCAGAGCTGATGGGCCGTACTTATTCTGAGAGCTCGCGCCCTCTCCCCCGGCCCCTCCCCCCAGAGGGGGAGGGGAGAGTCACCGCGGCATCGGCAATTCCGGCAAGCCACTGTCTTCCAGCAACCCCTGGATAAAGTATTCCGTACTCTCCTGGTGATGCCCCAGATGCGCCATTAAGCGGCAGAGTTCCGCATAGGTTTCCCGGGTGCGCTTGCGCTTGAGGCTGGCTTCGAAATAATCCCGGGCCTTGCCCCAAAGCTCATTGCGCAGGCTCAGGCGCCCCAGGGCCAGTAGCAGCGCGGGGTTGTCGGAGCGGTCCTTCAGCCAACCTTCGGCGGTGGCCAATTGCTCCGCCACATTCGCCCCTTGTACTCGCCCATAGATATTCACCAGCAAGTCGCTCCAGTGGTTGCGCAACACCTTGCGCAGCACGGTTTCGGCCAGTTCTTCATGTCCCAGGCGGGCCAAGTGTTCCGCATAGGCGCCAATCACCGTGTCGTCTTCCCGCATGGAGCGCGGCAGACGGTCCCAGATCAGGTTCAGGGACTCCACATCCACTTGATCCCCCTGGGCCTTGCGCCGGGCTTCCGCCGCGGCCTGCTCTAACAGGTTCAGCCAGGTGGTGCGCTCCAGGGGCTTGAGATCTTCCGGCTTCACAACCTGGTACTTCTTCAGCTCCGGCAGCAGCAGGGCCAATTGCTGCCAATCCTGCAGCCGCAGGTAAACCTGATGCAGCAACTTGAGCACAAAGGGGTGATGGGGATCTTTCTTGCGCAGCTCCAGCAAGGTAGCCAAGCACTGTTCCAGCTGATTACGGGCGAGCTGCAATTGCGCCTGGGTGATCCCCACGGCAAATTCGGAGCCGGGGGTGCTTTCGTAGGCTTTTTTCAGGAGCTCGTCACTTTCCCGGACAAGCCCTTGTTCAGAAGCGGCTTGGGCGGCGGCCAGATAGTTGATCAGCTTCAGTTCAGACCTGGGCGCAGCCGCGGTGAGGTAGCGCTGGGCCTTCTTCCAGTTGCCTTCCGCATAGGACAGCAACCCCTTGGTGGTTTTGCGCTGGGCCCGGTTATGGCTCAGGTTCGACATCCAGTGGGTACGCCCCAGCAAAGTCGCCACCAGCAGGCCGATCAGCCGCAGCGCAATCACCAACAGGGCAAAGGCGGCCAACAGGGCGAGCAGTGCAATCCAGATGCTGGATTCCACCAGATAGTTGCCGTAAGACAAACGGACATAACCGGAGTCGTACTTCATGGCCACGCCGATCAGCGCACCGCAGACCAGCATGAGTAACGCGATCAGGATAGCCCGCTTCATGATGCGTTCCCGTTCTCACCGGCCTGGGGGGAGCGCTGCTGGGACTCATAAATCGACGCCACCAGCGATTTCAGTATCCGTAGCGACTCGGAAATATCCGGCAGGGCGGGGTCAACCTGCACTTGCCGCAGGCTGTCCAGATTGGCCATAAAGGCGCGAGCGGCCCGATTGGCGCCTTGGCTTGGCGAGGTGAAATAGCGCTCCACCCACTGGGCGGCCTTGGCGAGACTGGCCTCATACACCGCCTGATTCTTATCCAGCAGGGCCAGTTCCGCCTGCTCCAACATCAGACGCAGGTTCTGACGCAGGAAAAACTCATTCTCCGGCGGCAGCAGCGGTTCGGCGGGCTGATCCAGACGCCGTACCACGATCAATTGTTTGAGTTCATCCCACAGGCTGGAAGCAACTTCGCCAACACTGTCCGTCAGATCCACCGGAGTGGCGTCTGACACAGGGGCTTTGACGGGCTCATCGTGGCGCTGCTGCAATTGGTCAACGGCTTGAGACAAGGCTTCCAGCTTGAGGAAGACGCCGGTGCGGTCCAGCTCCGCCACGCTTTCCAGGGCAACCACTTCCTGGGCGATTTGACGACGCACCGGGTAGAGGGCCACTTCATCGGTTTCCGCCAGCACGCCATCGGCGGCCTGCAGGATGGCCAGCGCGCCCGCCGGGTCACGCTCCATCAGCAGGCGCTGGTTGGCGAGGCGCAACAGGTATTCGGCCTCGGCCAGCAACCAGTCGGTGCGGCTCTTGGCGCCCATATTCAGTAGTTGCTGGGAGGTGGTGATCAGCTGCCGGTCGAGGCGTTGAACCTGTTCCCGTACCTGATCCTGAAAACCGTCGAGACGACCGAGACGTTCCTGATGGCGCTCATCCAGCTGCTCCAATTGGCGCTGCTGCTGTTGCACCATGGTCTGCAGCCCGGTCAGTTGGGAATCGCGCAGCTGGAGTTGTTGCCAGCCCAACCAGGCCAGCACTGCCAATGCCAGGATCAAAGCCAGGGAGAGTAGCCAGAGGGGCCAAAGTCGGCTTTTGGAAGGGCGGACCTGCGCCGGAGGCGGAGGTAGTTGCGGTAGGTTTTCCGTAGTCACTCGCAATCCTGCCAGTTATGTTATTGTCGTTTTACCTGATGATGCCACTCGCCCAAAGCCTGAACAATAGCTTCGTCTTCCAGCGAGAGCATCGGTTTTACCTGCTCCAAGCCCTGAGCCCGCACCTGATCTGCCACCCGCTGGCTGGGCAGCCAGAGACTGGCGCGGTCCAACGCCACGCCCTGCGCCTGACACAACTGCCACAGGTGTTCGAAAGTAGAACCGCTGAATAGCAGAATGACCTGCGGGTCGAAATCCTTCACGGCCGCTCCCAATCCCTGGGCCGATTGGGCCGGTACCACGCGCCGGTACAGCTCGGCGAACTCCACCTGGGCACCCCGCTCCCGCAGGGTTTGGGCCAGAAAGCCACGGCCGCCCTCGCCCCGCAGAATCAGCACTTTCTCGCCACTCACCTGTTGCAGCCGGGGCAGGCTCAGCAAGGCTTCGCTGTCGTGCCCTTCCGGCGGCGCCAGGGCGGCGATGCCATAATCCTGCAGTGCCTTGGCGGTGCCCTTGCCCACGGTGAGCCAGTCAATGCCGACCGGCAACTGGGGCCAATACCGGTCAATCAGATCCAGGGCCACCCGGGCCGCATTGGGGCTGACCACAACCACCATCTGGTAGTGATCCAGGTTCATAATCTGCTGGCGCAGTGCCGGGGTTTCCGCCAAAGGCTCAATTTCCAGCAGGGGCAGTTCCCGGACCTGCGCTCCGGCCTCTACCAATCGCGCCCGCAGGGAGTCGTTCTGGCCCTGGGGACGGGTCAACAAGACCCGCAGGCCGGCAAGATCCGGTCGGCTCATTGTTCGCCGTATACCTCGGCCAGGATACGGTCCGCGCCGCGCGACAACAAATCGTCCGCCAGGCGCACACCCAGGGCTTCAGCCTCCTCGACGGAGCCGGAGACCTCGCCGCGAATGATCTCGCGACCATCAATGGAGCCCACCAGGCCGCGCAAGTGCAGCTGGTCACCATTCAGTGTGGCGTACCCGGCGATAGGCACCTGACAGCCACCCTCCAGACGCCGGTTCATGGCCCGCTCGGCCCGCACACAGGCTTCGCTTTGGGGATGGGACAAAGGCTCCAGCATCTTCAGCACTTCGGTATCATCCAACCGGCACTCGATGCCCAGTGCACCCTGTCCAACCGCCGGCAGACTTTCCTCGGCGGGAATTTCGCCCCGGATCCGATCCTGGAAGCCCAGGCGCTTGAGGCCGGAGGTGGCGAGAATGATGGCGTCGTACTGGCCCGCATCCAGCTTGGCCAGACGGGTGTTGACGTTGCCCCGCAGGCCTTCGATCTTGAGATCCGGACGGCGGGCGGCCAGTTGGGACTGACGGCGCAGGCTGGAGGTGCCCACCACCGCACCGGCCGGCAGCTCGGCCAGGCTTGCATACTTGTTGCTGACAAAGGCATCGGTGGGGGTTTCCCGCTCGCAGATCACCGCCAGGCCCAAGCCTTCGGGAAACTCCATGGGAACGTCTTTCATGGAGTGGACGGCAATATCAGCGCGGCCATCCAACAGTGCCTGTTCCAGCTCCTTCACGAACAGGCCCTTGCCGCCGATCTTGGCCAGCGGCACATCGAGAATCTTGTCGCCCTGGGTGGTCATGCCCAGCAGCTCAACCTGCAGCCCGGGATGGAGCTGCTCCAGACGCGCCTTGATATGTTCGGCCTGCCACAGGGCCAAAGCGCTCTGACGGGTGGCAATCGTAATCTTGCGGGTGCTCATGAAAATACCGCTATTGCTAAGGTGTATGAAACGTCACCCAAGGATACCGATATTCCAGTTAAAAATCTTGATCTTGGCCTGGAAAGCGCAAAGCTTCTGCTATTGGAGAACTTCCTTCACCTGGGCCAGCATCCTCCGGCTCACCGGCACCTCCTGCTCCACGCCGCGCAGCACCACGCTGTAGTTCCCCCGGGTATCCCGGCGCAAGGCCTCCAGGTAGCGTAGGTTGATCAAGGCACTGCGATGCACCCGCAAAAACTGGGGTGCCAGCCGCTCCTCCAGTTCCTTGAGGCTGTCGTCCACCAGCACCTCGCCTCCCGTGTGGTAGAGGGTCACATACTTCTGGTCGGCCATGGCGTAATAGATCTGCGCCACCTCAATACGCTGGATGCCCCGGTGGGTACGGGCACTCAGGTATTGGGGGATATCCCCGCCACTGTCGGCCGCTTGCAGCTCCCGCTGCAACCCGCTGAGCTGGGCCCGGTTCAGCCTGCCGGCCTGGGCCAACGCCTGGGCCAGGGCCTCGCGCCGTACCGGCTTGAGCAGATACCCCATGGCCTGCACCTGGAAGGCCGCCACGGCGTACTGGTCATAGGCAGTGCAAAAGATCACCGCCGGGGGACGGCTCATATCCATCAGCTTTTCCGCCACACTCAAGCCATCCATCTCCGGCATGCGGATATCCATCAGCACAATATCCGGCTCCAGGCGCAGGCTCTTGGCGACCGCTTCCGCTCCATTGGCCGCCTCACCACAGCAGACATAGCCCTCCACCTCCGCCAGCAGGCGCTTGAGGCGCTCCCGGGCCAGGGATTCATCATCGACGATCAGCACCCGGATCATGTCCGCTGCCCTCCCAACCGGGCCGGAAACCGCAAGGTGGCCGTATAGCGGCCCTGGCTGACCGATGTTTTCAACACGGCTTTCTCTCCATATATGGCCTCCAACCGACTACGAATATTCGACAGCGCCATCCGGTTGCCCTGGTGCTGGCCGGCGTCTTCCGGAGCCTGGGGATTGGAGATCAGCACATACAGCAACCCGTTGCGCACATAGCTCTCGATGGTCACGGTGCCCCCCTGGGATCGCGGCTGGATACCGTGGTACACGGCATTTTCCACCAACGGCTGCAAAAAGATTGGCGGCACCAGGGCCTGCTCCGAGGCTGGTTCTACTTTCCACTCCACCTGCAAACGCTCGCCGAGACGCAGTTGCTCGATCTGCAGATAGCGCCGGCACAGATCCAGCTCCTGACGTAAAGACACCAAAGAGCTCGCCTGCTTCAACGTGGCCCGGAAGAACTCCGCCAGATCCAGCACCGCATCCTCGGCCTTGATGGGGTCGGTGGCGATCAGGCTGGCAATGGTGTTCATGCTGTTGAACAGGAAATGGGGCCGAATCCGCGCCTGTAACGCCTGCAGCCGGGCCTGAAGCTCGGCCTGCTGCTGCTCCCGCCAGCGGTAATCCAGATAGAAATAACGCAACACCAGGCCGGTGAGAATGGCGCTGATCAGCAGGCAATGGAAGATAAACGCCAGGTTGGGCTGATAGCCCCCCAGCTCATGGCGCCCAAAGAACCAGTCGGAGCTGGTGGCAAACACCAGCGTCACCCCCAGAACAATGCCATAACAGGCCGTGGCCGCCAATTTCAGGGGCAGCCGGGCCAAGCGCGGGCGCAGCAGGCACAAAATGGCGGCGCAACTGAGCACCACCCACTGCCCGAACAGAGAGCTGAGCGCCAGATAGTCCCAATCAAACCGTCCCAGGCCGGAGTGAATCAGGGTAAACAGCACCGCCACCAGCTCGGTGGCCAGCACCATCAACAGCACCGACTGGACCCGGCACAGGTCGGGTAAGAAGAACTCTGCCGTAGCCGGTACGGCATCCGCTTCCAAACGACGGGAATCAGACCGGGATGAAGACTGCAAGCTTGTGGAACTCCATAAACAGTCAGGATTATGGGAGGCGGCGATTTTCGCTATAATGCCCGCTTTTCAAGAACCTGTTTTCACAGGCACCTGAGAGAGCCGCACAGGGCATCAGGTTTTACGTAACTGATTATAATCCTAGGCGACAAACCCCAGCCCGACAAATCGGCCCGGGGAGCGCCTTTCCAGATTTTGACCGATTTAACGAGGCAGAGGACCATGAGCAATAGCCAAGCGACCAACCAATCCTGGGGTGGGCGATTCACGGAGCCGACAGACGCATTCGTCGAGCGCTTCACGGCCTCGGTGAATTTCGACAAGCGCCTCTGCTTCCATGATATTCAAGGCTCCATTGCCCACGCCACCATGCTGGCGAAAGTGGGTGTGCTGACCGAGGAAGAGCGCGACCAGATCATCAACGGCCTCAACGAAATCCGTGGCGAGATCGAGCGGGGCGAATTCCAGTGGTCCGTGAAGCTCGAAGACGTGCACATGAATATCGAAGCAC
>JAJUGC010000072.1 GCA_029268325.1 Gammaproteobacteria bacterium
TGGGGCTCGACTATCCGGGCGGCCCGTTGATTGCGGCCCTGGCCGAGCAAGGCGATAAGGCCCGCTTCCGCTTTCCGCGTCCCATGACGGACCGGCCCGGGCTGGATTTCAGTTTCAGTGGTCTCAAGACCTTTACCCTGAACTTGATTCAGGAGCATGGCGTGGCTGATCCAGAACAGGCCTCTGACCCTGCCGTGGCGCAAACCCGGGCGGATATTGCTGCAGGCTTCCAGGAAGCCGTGGTGGATACCCTGGCCATCAAGTGCCGACGCGCCTTGCAACAAACGGGTTTGAAAAGCCTGGTAATTGCCGGCGGTGTCAGTGCCAATCGCCGGCTGCGGGCAGCGTTGGAAACGATGGTCGCCAAGCTGCGGGCCCAGGTGTTTTATGCGCGGCCTGAGTTCTGTACCGATAACGGGGCTATGATCGCCTATGCGGGCTGCCAGAGATTGCTGGCAGGCCAACAAGAGCCCCTGGCCATCAAGAGCGTGCCCCGCTGGCCGATGGATACTCTGCCTCCGCTTTAAGCCAGGCTTGGCTCCCTGATAGGACTACTAGGACTAGTGCCGGTGTGAGCGTTTCTTAATGGCGTTTCGTTAGCGGAAGCCGCTTAGCGATCTGTGCGAGGCTCCTGGCCCCGGACCAATGCCAGGATATTTCGGTGATGGCGCAGCAGGATAAGCACAGCCACTACCAAAAACGCCCGCCAATGTTCCGGATTTAGGAACAGGGCTACGGGAGCTGCGGCCAGGGATGCACAGAGTGACGCCAGGGAGGCGATCCGAAACAGAGCCATGACCAGAATCCACAGGGCGGTCAGGGCAAGAGTGGTGGGCCAGGCCAGAACCAGGCCCGCTCCCAGGCAGGTTGCCACACCTTTACCGCCTTGTAGCTTGAAGAAAATGGGAAACATATGGCCGAGGATTGCCGCGATGGCAACCAGGCCCTGGCCGGTTGGAGAAAGATCCAGCAGGCGCGCGATGGCAACTGCCACCACACCCTTGAGGCTATCGCCGAGCAGGGTTAACAGGGCGGGCCATACCCCGCCGATGCGATAGACATTAGTGGCGCCAGGGTTCAGTGAGCCTTGTTGGCGCGGGTCCGGCAGGCGGAACAGGTCGCACACCAGAATCGCACAGGAGACGGAGCCTAGGAGATAAGCCAGGAGGAGAACGGGAATGATGAACCCGATGGAATCCATAGGCGCGTCCGGTGAGTCAGGATCCAGGTTGAGATTCGCCGCCGTGAGGGCGCAGTGGCCTTGAATCATCCCGTGCCCGCCCGCTCAAGTCAATGTGGCGGTTGCGGAGTCTCTGTTCTGAGCGGCTGGATGCTGGGTGTGACGGGGGATTAAACCCGGCTGTGGTGCGAGCCGACGACGAAGCAGTTGGAGCCGCTGTGGACTATGGCAAGGTTGGGCTGGGCAACATGAGCTTTGCGGGCGGAGGGGTTCTGGCTCCTGCCAAAACTGTTGAATAACGACAAGGTGGATCAAACTTCATGGACATTGTGTATATACGCGATCTCGAGATCGAAACCATCATCGGTATCTTCGATTGGGAACGGAAGGTACGGCAGATTGTAAGCCTGGACCTGGAAATGGGGTGGGATATCAGCAAGGCCGCGGCCGGAGATGATTTCTCCCATGCCCTGGACTACAAGGCCGTCTCCAAACGCCTGATCAGCTTTGTGGAGGCCAGTGAGTTTTTGCTGGTGGAGACCATGGCGGAAGAGGTCGCCCGGATTGTCCGCGAGGAGTTCGGCGTGCCCTGGTTGCGGCTGCGGGTGAGCAAGCCCGGTGCATTGCGGGGCGCGAAGGATGTGGGTGTGATCATCGAGCGGGGAGTGCGCAGCTGATGGCGCGGGTCTACGTCAGCATTGGCAGTAACATTGATCGGGAGCGGCATGTCTGTGCGGCTCTGGATGCTTTGAATGAGGCCGGGCAGAACTTGCAGGTCTCCTCCGTCTACGAGAGCGAGGCGGTGGGCTTTGATGGGGCTCCTTTTTACAACTTGGTGGCAGGCTTTGACACGGACTGGCCGCTGGCCACGTTGAACTGCTGGTTGAAGCAGGTGGAAGATCGCAACGGGCGGGACCGGAGCCATCCCAAGTTCAGTGCTCGGACTTTGGATATTGATGTGTTGTTGTATGACGACCTGGTGGGGGAGTGTGACGGCATTCAACTGCCCCGGCCTGAGATCACTGAAAATGCCTTTGTGTTGCGCCCTCTGGCGGAAATCGCCCCCAGCTTGAAGCATCCTTTGCTAGACCAGGATTTCCGTAGCCTCTGGCAGTCTTACCAGCGCCACCAGAAGCTTTGGCCCGTGGATTTCGACTGGGCCGGACGGCGTATTTCTCACTCTGAATAGCCTTCTTTTGGGCTGAAAGCCTGCTCCCCTGAAAATCGGCTGCCTCCATTCACGGCTCGGAGTGGAGGCGTAGCTTGAAGCTCTAATTCCAGATGCTGTGTTTTGGGGCGGAGTGGTGGCCGTTGCTAGCTCAACTCGTCCTTGTGCAAAAACAGGTCGATCAGCCCCCGGGTCGAGCTGTCCATGGTGCCGTCTTGGGGTTGTCCCAGAAGCGTGTCGAGAATCTTGTTCCCCAATTGCTTGCCCAGTTCTACGCCCCATTGGTCGAAGGAGTTGATCTGCCAGATCGCGCCCTGGGCAAACACCTTGTGTTCGTACAGGGCAATGAGGGCGCCGATGGCCCGTGGCGTGGCCTTATGGAACAGGATCGTATTGCTGGGCTTGTTGCCGGGAATCACCTTATGGGGAGCCAGGCGCTTGGCCTCTTCCTCCGATTTGCCCTGGGCGATCAGCTCGGCGTAGGCCTCCTCGTAGGTCTTGCCCCACATCAGCGCCTGGGTCTGGCTTAGGCAGTTGGCGAACAGGATTTCGTGGTGATGGGCCACCGGGTTGTGGGTGTGTAGGGGAATAATGAAATCCGCCGGTGCCAGTCGGGTGCCCTGGTGCAGCAGCTGGTGGTAGGCATGCTGGCCATTGGCTCCGGCTCCGCCCCAGATAATGGGGCCGGTCTGGTAGGACACGGGGACACCGTCTTGGTTGACGCGCTTGCCGTTACTTTCCATATCCAGTTGCTGCAAGTGGGCCGGCAGGCCCCGCAGGTAATGGTCGTAGGGCAGGATGGCATGGGAGTCGGCGCCCAGGAAATTAGTATACCAGATGCCCAGCAGGGCCAGGATCAGCGGCAGGTTTTTATGCAGTGGAGCGGTCCGGAAGTGTTCGTCCATGGCATACGCCCCGGACAAAAGTGCCCGGAAGCCATCCATGCCGATGGTCAGGGCTACAGGCAGGCCAATGGCAGACCAGAGGGAGTAGCGGCCGCCGACCCAATCCCACATGGGGAAGATATTTTCTTCGGCAATACCAAATTCGATGGCGGCGGCGCGGTTTGCTGTCACTGCCACAAAGTGGCGGTTGATGCTTTCCTCGGTGCCCCCGTTTTGCAAGAACCAGTTGCGGGCCACTTTGGTATTTTCCAGGGTTTCCTGGGTGCTGAAGGATTTGGACTGCACGATGAATAGGGTGGTGGCCGGATCCACATGCTTGAGTACTTCGGTGATGTGGCTGCCGTCGATATTCGCCACGTAGTGGCAGTTCAGGACATTGGTCCAGTAAGGGCGTAAGGAGGCGGAGACCAGCTTGGGGCCGAGAAAGGAGCCGCCGATGCCAATGCTGACAATATCCTTGAAGGGCCGGTTGCTGAAGCCGCGCCATTGGGTGGAGCGGATACGCCAGGTGAAGTGCTCCATTTGGGTCAGGGTCGCGCGCACCTCGGGCATTACATCGACACCGTTGACCAGCATGGGGCGATGGCTCATGTTCCGCAGGGCCACATGCAGGGCCGGGCGCTGTTCGCTGCGGTTGATCGCCTCGCCCCGGAACATGGCGTCAATGGCTTCGGGTAGGCGAGCCTGACGGGCCAGCTCCAGCAGATAGTCCATGGTTTGCCGGTTCAGCAGGTTTTTGGAGTAGTCCAGCTGGATTCCCGCTGACGAGATAAAGTATTCCTGTAAACGGTTGGGGTTCTGGGAGAACAGGTCGCGCATATGGACCTGCTTCATTTCCTGGGCATGCTGCTCAAGCTGATGCCAGGCGTCCAGTTTGGTGATGTCGATAGAACCGGTGTGTTGTTGCGCGGAATCCATGAATGATTGTCCTGTTTACGAACGCACTGGGAATGATAGGCTGATTTGCAGGGGGAGGGAAGGAAGTTGGCCCGGGCTTGCGGCCTTGATCTCCCTGCAGAACGAAGGAAAATCAAGGCTATGGGAGTGCAAGCGGCAGGCCGGCGCTGAGCCTTAGGCGTTAGACCTTCAGGCTCAGGTTATCGATCAGGCGGGTCTGGCCCAGATAGGCTGCGACGAGCAGGGTGATATCCTGGTCGTCCGACTGGGCGGGTTGCAGGGTCTGGCTGTTGACGATGTTGAAGTAGTCGGGGCGGAAACCGCTCTGGGTCAACAAGGTCTTGCCCACTTCCGAGAGCTGCGCGTAATTTCGTTCGCCCTGCTCAATGGCCGTGCGAACCTGCTGTAGCACTTGATACAGGCGCGGAGCGATCTTGCGCTCTTCCTCCGATAGATAGCCGTTGCGGGAGCTCATGGCCAGGCCATCGGCTTCCCGCATAATGGGAACACCTTCAATCTGGATCGGGAAGCACAGGTCCCGGACCAGCTTGCGGATCACCGCCAGTTGCTGGAAGTCCTTTTCCCCAAAGAGGGCCACATCTGGCTGAACCATGTTGAACAGCATGCTGACCACGGTCGCGACGCCGGTAAAGTGGCCGGGGCGGCTGGCACCACAATGGAGCTCGGTAAGGGCCGGCACGACCACTTGGGTCTGTTGGTCCAGGCCTTGGGGATAGACTTCGTTGGCGCTGGGGGCAAACACCAGGTCGCAGCCGACGCTGGTCAGCTTTTCCTGGTCCTGTTCCAAGGTGCGCGGGTAGGAGTCGAAATCCTCATTGGCGCCAAACTGCATGGGGTTGACGAAAATGCTGACTGCCACGAAGTCGGCCAACTCCCGGGCCCGGCGCACCAGTTGCAGGTGGCCTTCGTGGAGGTTGCCCATGGTGGGGACAAGGGCAATGCGCTTGCCCTGGGCCCGTTGCTGGCGGACTTCGTTACGTAGTTGGCTGATTTGGTGTACGGTGATCATTAGCTGAAACTGTATTCTTCAGATGGAAAGGAGCCTGTCTTAACGGCGTCCACGTAGGCCTTGAAGGCGCCCTGGATACTGCCGCTTTCGGCCAGGAAGTTCTTGACGAATTTCGGGCGGCGTCCTGCGCCGATACCCAGAATGTCGTGCATCACCAGTACCTGGCCGTCCGTGTCAGGTCCGGCACCAATGCCGATCACCGGTACTTTGACCGATTCGGTAATCTTCTTCGCCAGAGGGCTTGGCACGCATTCGAGCAGCAGCACGTCGGCCCCGGCGGCTTCAAGGGCCAGTGCGTCCTGGACCATTTGCTCGGCCTGCTGTTCGTCCCGCCCCTGTACCTTATAGCCTCCCAGCTTGTTCACAAACTGGGGTGTCAGGCCCATATGGGCACACACCGGAATGCCCCGCTCCGTGAGCATGCTGATGGTTTCGCTTAGCCAGGCGCTGCCTTCGATTTTGAGGATATGGGCACCGGCCTGCATAAGTTTGGCGGCATTTTCCATGGCTTGGGCGGGGGTGCTGTAGCTCATGAACGGCATGTCGGTCATGATCATCGAGCCCTGGTTGCCCCGTTTAACGCAAGCAGTGTGGTAGGCCATGTCTTTGACTGTGACCGGCAGGGTGCTGTCATGGCCTTGTAAGACCATGCCCAGGGAGTCGCCCAAGAGTAGGATTTCGACACCTGCGCTGCTGGCTTCATAGGCGAAGGTGGCGTCGTAGCTGGTCAAGCAGGTGAACTTCTCGCCGGATGCCTTGAACTGTCTCAGAGTGTGCAGATTTATGTTCATGGAATGGCCTTTCCCTTGTGGAGGACAATGGAGCCTATTAAAAAGCTAAAGGCCCCAGCGATTACACCAGGTCATCTGGATTGGCTGTGGGGTCTGATATTACGCTCAGTCCCTCGGGTGGGCAACCTTCCAAAAGGCTTTGCAGGCTGCGCCCATCGGGCAGCACCAGGGCTGGGGCAAGGTCTGCCAGGGGGTAAAGGACGAAGTTGCGGCGGGTCAGTTCCCGGTGGGGAACATGGAGGCGTGGCGTGTCCAGCACCAGGTCGCCGAACAGCAAAATATCGAGGTCCAGCGTACGGGGGCCCCAGTGGATGGTGCGAACCCGGCCATGGGCCAGCTCGATCGCCTGCAGTTGGTCAAGCAGGGCTTCCGGCGCCAGGCGGGTTTGGAGCCAGGCGGCAGCATTGACATAGTCGGGCTGCCCAGCCGGGCCTATGGGCGTACTGCGATACAGGCGAGACACGCCCTGCAGCTCGCTTTCGGGTATGGCCTTTAAAGCCTCGAAGGCAGTGAGCACCTGTTGCAGCGGGTTTTCCAGATTGCTGCCGATGCCAATAAAAACGTCGGTCGCCATTGTTTCTTTCCGCTATTGCTGGGGTGCTGCCGGACGGTTGTTGTAGCGACGCTTGCGGGGGCGGCGCTTGCGCTTGGGGCCCTCGGCGTCATGACGGGAGTTTTGAGCCATATGCTCCCGATCCGGAGCGGAGGCATCCTGGAACTCGGTCCACCATTGACCCAGGCCGTCCATATCTTCACCGGCCTGCTCCCGCAGGAGCAGGAAGTCGTAACCGGCCCGGAAGCGGGGGTGCTCCAATAACTGTTCGGCCCGCTTGCCGCCACGGCGTCGTAGCCGTAGCTGCATTTCCCAGATCTCTTTCATGGGAATGCTGAAACGCTTGGGCAGGGCAGTGCTTCGCACCTGTTCGCTGATAATTTCCTGGGCAGCCTGGTGCAGGGCAGGCATGGGCGGGAGCCCATCTTCCTCCAGCTTGCGCTGGCGCTGCTGCATTGGCGGCCACAACAGGGCAGCATAGAGGAAGGCAGGTGTTACCGGCTTGCCTTCCTCTATGCGCAGGTCCGTGTTGCTCAGGGCCTGGCGAATCAGTTCCAGGGCATAGGGTTGGTTGCTGGCCAGTGCCCGTTCGGTGGACGGGAACAGCTGCTTGAACAGGCCGAATTCCCGTAGGGCTTCAAAATTGTCCAGCGCCTTGCCGGACAGGAACAGCTTCAACACCTCTTCGAACAGGCGGGCGGGGGGAATATCCCGCAGCAAGGGGGCCAAGGCCGGAATCGGCGCAGCCGTATCCGCGGCGATTTCGAAATTGAGCTTGGTGGCAAAACGGATGGCCCGCAGCATTCGTACCGGGTCTTCCCGATAGCGGGTTTCCGGGTCGCCAATCAGGCGGATGCGGCGCAGGCGCAGATCTTCCAGGCCGCCGGCATAGTCGTGGATCGAGAAATCCTGGACCCCGTAGTACAAGGCATTAATGGTGAAGTCCCGCCGCAGGGCATCCTCTTCTTTGGTGCCGTAGACGTTGTCGCGCAGAATCAGTCCCTTGTCGGACTTGAGGACATCGGCCTCTTCATCGTCATCTTCCCCGTGGCCGCGGCGGAAGGTGGCCACTTCGATGATGTCCCGTCCAAACCGAACGTGGGCGAGGCGGAAGCGGCGGCCAATCAGGCGCGCGTTCTGAAACAGGTCACGAACCTGTTCCGGATGGGCGCTGGTGGCGATATCGAAGTCTTTGGGTGACACTCCCAACAGCAGGTCACGCACACCTCCGCCGACCAGATAGGCTTCAAACCCGGCGCTGTTTAGACGGTACAGAACTTTAAGCGCGTTGGGGTTGATGGATTTGCGTGAGATATTGTGCTGGTCACGGGGAATGACCTTGAGAGCAAACTCAGGGGTCTTTTTCTCGCGTTTAGGAGCAATCAGCCCGATAAGGCGTTTAATCATGTTTGAGGGCTACGAAGTTTTTGAATGTCGGGTGCATGTAAAAAGTATGCAAATATGCACGAAGTGTAATGGTTCGAGGCGGATTTGGCGAGATCGGAAACAGAATAAAAGGAAACTGCTGGTGCTTTGGGGGGATCTGGAACTCTAGGGAGAGTTAGCGGGGAAAGCGAATCGCTTTCCCCGGCTGAGAAGAGTAGACGTAGCGTTTTTCTTGTTTTTGCGTCCCTGTCCATCAATTAAGAGGACCTGAATGAATGAGCAAACAGAACGCCTTGAATATGCGGAGTGGCAAAGGGATGAAGTGGTTTTTATGGTTTCGACCGACGCTGCTGAAGCAGTTCTTTTCGGGCGATTCCAACAACTTCTCCAGTGGATACCACTAAAAAGCCAAACATTCAAAACACTCAGTTTGCAACCCTGGTCTTATTGTTGTTGTCGGGTTTTCTTGTAATGTTGTTATTGTTTGTTCGCCTTCTTGTTTTTGTTCGTGGCGTCTTTTTTTATTCTTGTTTTGCACCAGTATAAAAGCATTACCTGTGCCAGGTTTTCAAAATGCAATAAAAACAATGACTTAGATCAATGGCAAAAAATCGTACGTACAACTACCTAGGAGAAGTGTTACCGCCGACCACCCCTGGCACCCGGAAAGTGTTACCTTGGGGAACATGTGCCATTTCGGTAACACTGGTTGCGTTGTTACTCGCGGAAACAGGATTGGCCTGCTACCTTTTCGGACAACGGGGCATCGGTGAGCCGGATGCCCGTCTGCTAATGACCCTTCAGATTAAGAGCTAATTCAGGGGAGTAGTGAGAGAGATGGAGTCGCAGTATAA
>JAJUGC010000073.1 GCA_029268325.1 Gammaproteobacteria bacterium
AAAAGAAAGGATATCCCTGCAATTCCCGGTTCAGGGCCTCGAAGGCACGCTCTGCCTTGCCCTGATAAAAAGGCCGGATCACCTCCCGGCTCAGGGATAGAATTTCGCCGCTGCCCACCAACTCCGAAGCCAGCATCGCCCCCAGGCTGCCAGTGGCCAAGTTCACGATGGCATTGATACCGGACAGCGCCCGAATCACTCCCTCCTGGGCAATCACAACACCCGTGCGGACTGCGGGTAGTCCCAGCTTGGAAAGGCTGAGACAGAGGATCATGTCCTCATTCCACAGGGGTTGGGCTTCGGTAAAGATCAGCCCGGGGAAAGGCGCTCCATAGGCTCCATCCAGAATCAGGGGAATCTGGTGCTGACGGGCCAGTTCACAAAGCTGTGCGACTTCCTCGTCGGTGAGGACGTTGCCGGTGGGGTTGGTGGGCCGGGACACACAGATTGCCCCAATATCCTCACCAATGGCCAACTCGCCGAAGTTGACCCTGTATTTGAACAGGTGATCACCGAGGAATTCGATACTGGGCCGAAACGCCCGGAAAAAGTCATGGTTCAGCCCGGCATCCGCGTAGCCGATATATTCCGGCGCCATGGGCAGCAGGATCTTTTTGACGGAGCCATCCCTGTAACGGCCCGCAAACATGTTGAACAGCATGAAAAATGCCGACTGGCTGCCATTGGTCAGGGCAACGTTGCGCTCACTCAGTTGCCAGCCGAACTCCCGGCGCAGCATCTGCACCAGCTTGCGGATGAACTCCACCTCGCCCTGGGGCGGATCATAGATCCCAATAAGGCGCCTGAAGTCCGTTTCATTGTCCAGGATCTGCTGCAGACGCTGGCGAAAACGCTCCTGCACCTGGGGAATCTCCCCCGGGTTCCCGCCCCCCATCATGATGAGATCGTTGCCGGATGCCAGGGCGTTGCCCAGGTCATCCATCAACGAAATAATGCCCGCCTGCTGACTGAATTTTTCTCCAAATTCGGAAAGCTGCATAGTGGCTGCCCTGCCCAGAGATGGAATTAGTCTGACTCGGATTCCTCTTCGAGAGTAATCCCTATGTTACTGACACCTCCATCCGAAGCCAGCTCCCGCAAGGAGGCCAGTAATTCGGTGGAGGGATAGGAGGCTTTTTGCAGGGCTTCCACCAGCTCGCGCTGAAACCTCAACTCCCGCTTAACCAAAGGATGGCGGTCCAGATGGTGGGCACGCTCATCCTCTTCAACCCCTTCGGCCTCGGTCATCTCCACAAAGTCCGTGACTGTGTTGAGAGAAACCCGTGCCGAGGCGACGGCTAAACGCCGGTCCGGCTCCAGGCGAGAAAACAACACATCCAGTGCCAGATTGCAGGCATCGGCCGCCGGATAGACCCCATATCCCTCGAATTGGGCAGGATCAGGGACTTGCGCTTCCAGTCTCTCGGCGATCTTCTGGTAGTTCAGGGAAGACTCCCGGTCGGGCACCGCCTCCCACAAGGCATCCAGGGTGCGACGCAGCAGCTCGTGATGGACTTGCCCGCTCAATTGGCCGAACAGGGCATAGTTGGGATAGGCACGCTCGGCCAGCGCCAGGACGAACACCGTCTGCCGCCAGCCTCGCAATTGCTCGATACGCCGAAAATGTTGTGACATGGGAACCTTGGCCAGTTGTCCTGTTAAGCCCTTGCCCCGTTAAGTGCGGGGCAAGGTTACACCCGTTTGTCCCTGGTACTTGCCGCCCCGGTCCTTGTAGCTGACTTCACAGATTTCATCAGACTCAAAGAACAGCATCTGGGCCACACCCTCATTGGCATAGATTTTGGCCGGCAAGGTGGTGGTGTTGGAGAATTCCAGGGTTACATGCCCTTCCCACTCCGGCTCCAGAGGCGTGACGTTCACAATAATACCGCAACGGGCATAGGTGGACTTACCCAGGCAGATGGTCAGCACGCTGCGGGGAATCCGGAAATACTCCACGGTGCGCGCCAAGGCAAAGGAGTTTGGCGGAATAATGCACACGTCGCTTTGAATATCCACAAAGCTGTTTTCGTCGAAGTTTTTCGGATCCACAGTGGCCGAATGGACATTGGTGAAGATCTTGAACTCGTTACTGCAGCGCACGTCGTAGCCGTAGCTGGAAGTCCCGTAGGAAATCACCTTGCCCTTTTCGTTTTGCTTGATCTGGCCTGGCTCGAACGGCTCGATCATGCCGTACTCTTCAGCCATGCGCCGAATCCACTTATCGGACTTAATCGACATCTGGTTTCCAGCCCTCAACCACAGGAAAATTTAAGACACAATTCAGGGCGCCCATCATAACCTGTTCTGTTTGTTTTCGCACCGCCTGCAACAAGCCTATGCGTCACTTTTCACAATGATTTCCGGCATGGGGTTGGCGTAGTTCTTGGCCTGCACCGACAGAAGCGCCCCCATCTTGCGGGCGATGTCCCGATAGACCATGGCGACTTCCGAATCCGGCTCCGCCACTACGGTCGGCTTGCCCGCGTCCATCTGCTCCCGGATGGTCATGTGCAGCGGCAACGCCCCCAACAGCTCTACCCCGTACTCATCGGCGATGCGTGCCCCTCCGCCTTCGCCGAACAGGGGCTCATGATGGCCACAGTTGCTGCAGTGGTGATAGCTCATGTTCTCCACCACCCCCAGCACCGGAATATCCACCTTCCTGAACATCTCGATCCCCTTCTTGCAGTCCAGCAGCGCAATATCCTGGGGCGTGGTCACAACGACAGCACCGGTTACCGGCACCTTCTGGGCCAGGGTCAGCTGGATGTCTCCCGTACCGGGCGGCATGTCGATAAGCAGGAAGTCCAGATCCTGCCACAGGCTCTGGGTGAGAAGCTGCTGCATGGCGCCGCTGACCATGGGCCCCCGCCATACCATCGGGGTCTTGTCATTCACCAGGAACGCCATGGACATCACCTGCACGCCATGAGCCTCCAAAGGAATAAAGAACTTCTCGTCCTTTACCCCCGGGCGCTGCCCTTCCGGAATCCCCATCATCAGCCCCATGCTCGGACCGTAGATATCCGCATCCAAAATCCCCACCCGAGCTCCTTCCTGGGCCAAGGCCAAGGCCAGGTTTGCAGTCGTGGTGGACTTGCCCACCCCGCCCTTACCGGAGGCCACGGCAATGATGTTCTTCACCCCTTCCATGCTCTTCATGTTCTTCTGGGCACGATGGGGAATGACCTCCCAGTCCACCTTGATCTCCACCTGCTCCACCCCGTCGATATCTTCAATCGCATGGGTCAGAATCTGGCGAATCGCACCTTTCAGGCTGTCGGCGGGATACCCCAAGCGGATATCCACCTCCACACGGGAGCCCTCAATACGGATATTCTGGACCGCCTTCAATTCCAGCAGATTCTTGTGCAGATAGGGATCAATATAGGTCTGGATCGCTTGTTCCACTTGACCGCGTTCGGGTTGGCTCATACTGAACTCCAGGAAGGTTGGGCAACATTGAGGCATAGAGAATCGCAGGCAAAATAGTATACCGGGGCGGTAATCTATTTAAAACGCCAGAGACCCACTGCAACGAATAAGGGAGCCAGGGCAGCGATGGGCAATCCATTGCAACCATGACCAACGCCAGATGAAAAAAACACTCCCAAGCGGTATCATACGGCCACTATTTTTTCGCCGGCTCCTGTCAATCGCCGCCAATCGCAACCCAGCAGTTCAAGCAACGGACAGAATCTATGTCATTACAGCCACGCAAAATTCTCGTCACCAGCGCCCTTCCCTATGCCAATGGCCCTATTCACCTAGGTCACATGCTGGAGTATATCCAGACCGATATCTGGGTCCGTTTCCAGAAAATGCGCGGCGAGCAATGCACCTATGTCTGCGCCGACGACGCCCATGGCACTGCGATCATGCTCAAGGCCGAGCAGATGGGCATCACCCCGGAACAGCTGATCGAAGAGGTCAATGCCGAGCACCAACGGGATTTCGCGGACTTCCTGATCCAGTTCGACAACTATTACTCCACCCATTCCGAAGAGAACCGGGTGCTGTCCGAGTATATCTACAAAGCCTGCCGTGACCGGGGCTATATCGCCACCCGGGAAATCACTCAGGCGTTCGACCCGGAAAAGAAACTGTTCCTGGCCGACCGTTTCATCAAGGGCACTTGCCCCCGCTGCAAGGCAGAAGACCAGTATGGCGACAACTGTGAGGCCTGTGGTGCCACCTACTCGCCCACGGAGCTGATCAACCCTCGCTCCGCCATTTCCGGGGCTACTCCGGTAGAGGCCCAGTCCACCCACTATTTCTTCAAGCTTCCCGAGTTCACGGAGTTCCTGAAGGAGTGGACCCGCAGCGGCACTTTGCAGCCCCAGATCGCCAACAAGCTGGCAGAGTGGCTGGACGCTGGCCTGCAGGAGTGGGATATCAGCCGCGACGCCCCCTATTTCGGCTTTGAAATCCCAGACGCCCCGGGCAAGTATTTCTATGTATGGCTCGATGCGCCGATTGGCTACATGGCCAGCTTCAAAAACCTGTGCAGCCGACGCGCCGACCTGAACTTCGATGACTACTGGAATGCCAATTCCGAAGCCGAACTCTATCATTTTATCGGCAAGGACATCGTCAACTTCCACGCGCTCTTCTGGCCGGCGCTCCTCAAATGTTCCGGCTTCCGCACCCCCACCGGGGTCTTTGCCCATGGCTTTGTCACAGTCAACGGCAAAAAGATGTCCAAGTCCCGGGGTACCTTTATCAAGGCCCGGACCTATCTGGAACACCTGGATCCGGAATACCTGCGCTATTACTTTGCCGCCAAGCTGTCCGCCGATGTGGATGACCTGGACCTGAACCTGGAAGACTTTGCCAACCGGGTGAATGCAGACTTGGTCGGCAAACTGGTGAACATTGCCAGCCGCTGCGCGGGCTTCGTGAAAAAAGCCGGCGGCCGGCTGTCCAAGACCTGTGCCGAGCCCGAGCTGGTACAACGCTTTATCGATGCCGGCGACACCATCGCCCGCTATTACGAGCAACGGGAGTTCGGCAAGGCCATCCGAGATATCATGGCCCTGGCCGATACCGCCAACCAGTACATTGCCGACAAGGCTCCCTGGAAGCTGGCCAAGGAAGAAGGCCGCGAACAGGAGGTGCTGGATATCTGCTCCGTGGGACTGAACCTGTTCCGCCAGCTGATCACCTACCTGGCTCCCGTGGTTCCGGCCATGGCCCAGAAGGCAGAGCTGTACCTGAACGTGCGCCTGGGCTGGCACGAGCGCACCCAGCTATTGCTGGATCATGAAGTGAACGAATTTAGCCCCCTGCTCACCCGGGTGGATATGAAACAGGTGGAAGCCATGGTTGAAGCCAGTAAAGAGGCTCCTGCAGCCCCGCAAGTCTCATCAGAATTGAGCAAGGATCCGGTTGCCGACGAAATCGAGTTTGACGATTTCGCCAAGGTGGATCTGCGAGTTGTACGCATCGCCAATGCGGAGCATGTGGAAGGCGCCGATAAGCTCCTGCGCCTGACCCTGGACTTGGGCGGCGAAACTCGCAATGTCTTTGCCGGGATCAAGTCCGCCTATCAGCCGGAGCAGTTGATCGGCAAACTGACGGTGATGGTGGCCAACCTGAAACCCCGCAAGATGAAATTCGGTGTGTCTGAAGGTATGGTGCTGGCCGCAGGCCCTGGCGGCAAGGATCTTTGGATTCTCGAGCCCCATGAGGGCGCCCAACCGGGCATGCGCATTCGCTAGTGCGGCCACGCTTAAGCGAGCCACCAACACATCAATGGCGGAGTCACCCGGCTCCGCCTGGGCAGCAGCCCGCAAGGAAAATCCGGCCATTCAAAGGGCGGCCAGTCTAAGGATAGAACAAATAGATATAAAGACTTAGGCCCTTTGACTTGAATGAAATATGCACCTCTCCTGATAATAGCGCCCCCACGGGGACATCCGGTTGTTTTTTGAACACTGCGTACGGCGAGGCAGTCAATGACCGAATACGTATTGATCCTGATCAGCACCATCCTGGTGAACAACTTCGTTCTGGTCCAGTTTCTTGGGCTCTGTCCTTTTATGGGAGTCTCCAACAAACTGGAGTCCGCCATCGGCATGGGGCTGGCAACGGCGTTCGTGCTGACCCTATCCTCGGTGTGCGCCTATCTGACGGACACCTACCTGCTCGAGCCGCTGGGGCTCACCTATCTGCGCACCATCTCCTTCATTCTGGTCATCGCCGTAGTCGTCCAGTTCACGGAAATGGCCGTGCGCAAAACCAGCCCTCTCCTCTACCGGGTATTGGGCATTTTCTTGCCATTGATCACAGTGAACTGTGCCGTTCTCGGAGTGGCCCTGCTAAACGTCAGAAGACAAAACGATTTTGTGGAATCCGTCCTCTATGGTTTCGGCGCAGCAGCCGGCTTCACCTTGGTGCTGGTCCTGTTCGCCGCCATGCGTGAACGCATCGCGGCTGCGGATGTCCCGGAGCCCTTTAAAGGTTCGGCCATCGGTCTGGTAACGGCGGGGCTCATGTCTCTGGCCTTTCTTGGCTTCACCGGCCTCGTCAAGTTCTAAGCATTTGCGGTATCCGTTATGAGTATCATTCTGACCGCTGTTCTCTGTCTCGCAGCCCTGGCCCTGATTTTTGGCGCCATCCTGGGCTTTGCATCCATACGCTTCCGGGTGGAAGGCAACCCCATTGTGGAGCAAATCGACTCCCTGCTGCCCCAGACCCAATGTGGCCAGTGCGGCTTTCCCGGTTGTCGGCCCTATGCGGAAGCCGTCGCCAATGGCGAGCCCATCAACAAATGCATTCCCGGAGGCGACTCCACCATCCAGGCCATGGCAGACCTGCTCGGCGTTGAGCCGCTGCCCCTGGATGCGGAAGAAGAACCACCCGTCAAGCACGTCGCCTTTATTCGCGAAGAAGAATGCATCGGCTGCACCAAATGCATCCAGGCCTGCCCGGTGGATGCCATCCTGGGAGCCGCTAAACAGATGCATACGGTGATCGCTGACGAATGCACCGGCTGCGACCTGTGCATCGAACCCTGTCCGGTGGACTGCATTGAGATCCACCCCATTCCCGAGTCTATCCAGACCTGGTCCTGGGAGTTGCCTCAGCCCGCCCTGAACAAGAACCCGGCCATCATCGCCACCGACCGCGAGGAGGCCACCGTATGAGAAAGATCTGGGACTTCCATGGCGGCATTCATCCGCCGGAAAACAAAGCGCAATCCACCACCCAGCCGATCCGCTTTGCGGGCATTCCCCAGCGCCTGGTGCTGCCCCTGCAACAGCATATCGGCGCAGGCGCCAAACCGCTGGTAGCCGTAGGCGACCGGGTGCTCAAGGGCCAGCTGATTGCCGAAGCCAGCAGCCAGCTCAGCGCTCCGGTACATGCTCCGACCTCTGGCACCGTTGTCGAGATCGGCAACCATCCGGTTCCCCATCCCTCCGGGCTGGCCGATACCTGTATCGTCATTGAAGCCGACGGCCAGGATGAATGGATTGCCCGCCAGCCTCTGGCCAACCCCGATCAGTGCGCGCCCGAGCAACTGCTGGCCCACATCCAGGCTCATGGCATCGTGGGGCTTGGGGGCGCAGGTTTCCCCACATCCATCAAACTGGCCGGCGGCCAGGGCAAACCCATTCAGACCCTGATTCTGAACGCTGCCGAGTGCGAGCCCTACATCACCGCCGACGACATGTTGATGCGGGAGCGGGCCGATGAAGTCGTGCAAGGCTTGCAGGTGATTGCCCAGCTCCTAAACCCCGAGGAATGCCTGATCGGCATTGAGGACAACAAGCCGGAAGCCATCCAGGCCCTGCAGGCAGCCTGTGCAGGAACCAAGGTGGAAGTGGTGGTGATTCCCACCAAGTATCCTTCCGGTGGCGAAAAGCAACTCATCAAGATCCTAACCGGCAAGGAAGTTCCCAGTGGTGGCCTGCCCGCTGATATCGGCGTGGTGTGCCAGAACGTGGGAACCGCTGTTGCCGTGTATCGGGCGGTCTATCATGGGGAGCCCCTGATTTCCCGTATCACCACGATTACCGGTGCTGCGATTGCCCAACCCTGCAACCTGGAAGTGCTGTTGGGCACTCCCATTGACTTCCTGCTCAACCAGTGCGGTTTCAAGGCAGCCCAGAGCAACCGCCTGATCATGGGCGGGCCGATGATGGGCTTTACGCTGCCCGGGCCGGACCTTCCCATCGTCAAAACCAGCAACTGCATCATGGCCGTCACGCCCCAGGAGCTGCCGCCACCGGCCCCGGCCCTGGCCTGTATTCGCTGCGGCCTCTGTGCCGAAGCCTGCCCGGCAGAACTGCTCCCCCAACAGCTTTACTGGTTCTCCCGTTCCGGCGAGCTGGACAAGGCCGAACAGTTCAACCTGATGGACTGCATCGAATGCGGTGCCTGTTCCTATGTCTGTCCCAGCAATATTCCCCTGGTGCAGTACTACCGCCACACCAAGGCGGAGATCCGCCGTGAGCGGGAAGAGCAGGAAAAGGCTAACCGGGCCCGGGAGCGCTTCGAACAACGTCAGGCGCGCCAGGAGCGGGAGCTGGCCGAGAAAGAGGCCCGGCGCAAGGCCCGTGCCGAAGCAGCCGCTAAAGCCCAGGCGGCCAAGCAAAGTGCCGTCAGCGCCGCTCCAGACAAGGCTGCCGTCATCCAGGCCGCCCTGGAGCGGGCCAATGCCAAGAAACAGTCGGTCACCCAACCAGCCGCGGATCTGGCCACCCTGGAAGACAACCTGAAAAAAGCCAAAGCCAAACTGGAAAAAATGCGGGAAAT
>JAJUGC010000074.1 GCA_029268325.1 Gammaproteobacteria bacterium
AAAGATCAGATCCGGGTTTTTAATTTCTGGATTCAGTGACAGCAATTCTTTAACAGTTGTGTGGTGCATTGCTGCAACTTTTGAAAGAGTATCGCCACGTTGAATCAGATAGGTGTTGGCCATCCTTGGCATCTCCTGCTACCTAAAGAGCTTGTCCACTTCTTGCTCAATCTCAGTTGAGATTGAAAACCACGGTGAGCTATAGGACGGAATATGTGAAGCAGGTTGTAGCTCTACGCTTTTTATTTCCTGCGGGTTTGTATCTGGTTGGTCTGGGGTGTGCCATGCAAATCGAGAGATTGGGCCACTAAAACGTTCTAACTCTATGGGTGCCAATATGTCGACCCACCGCGAGAAAATTCTGGGAGAATAGAAACGGAATAAACGAGGCAGTCCCTGTGGCGGCGTTATTTGCATAATGTGTTGCAAATGCTGGATTACAGCATCAAGATTCTCATTGGACTGGATAAGTATGCCGCTGGAGGAGTACTCAGGCTCAGTGAGCCAGCGAGTGAAGACGGGATTTTCAGGGCTCACTTCAAGGATGATGGGGCTTATATCAAGGAGCGGCTCAAAGGCTGTACCCTTATATAGCTGCTCCATGATCGGACTTTCTTGCTTATAGCACTCACTTAGTAAGTCTGGAATACGGATGCTATCCAAAACCAGATACGTGTGGATATTAGGCTGTGCTATCAGGTGGTACAGTTGATCCAAAGAAAGGACCTGCGGGTTACAGGTTGTTTCTTTCATCCCGTGGTCTCCGATACTACTCACAGCGGCATGATGCAAAGGTGCAAGGGCCGTCATCGGGTTTCTGGCAGATTTCTTGCGAAGGCTGGTCGGAAAGCGCGATGTTGATCAGGGTATGTTTGAGGGCCTGTAGCCGTTCAAAGCTGAATTTGAGCGGTGTATTGCTCGTTGGAGCCGGTTGGAGAAGTGCAGAGCCTGCCTTCACCCCACCAATTCTGGCCGCTGCAGCCGGCACCTGCGGACTAGCCCCCACCGCCGCCCCCGCCATTCCTCCACCGGTTAAATTGATCACCGGCCCGTTCACAAACACACCGGCGGGGTTCAGTACCAGACTACTGGCGCCGGCTTTCAGCACCACTTCTATCCCGGCACTCAGGGCCGCTTTGATGCCCGCCTTCAAATGAAGATCCTGTCCGCTCTGTAGATGAATGGCCGTGCCGGCCTTGAGGTGCTGGGCCTGGCCGATATCCAGGGAATGCTGGCCGCTTGTGCGGGTGCGGCGTTCGCCCTGAACGATCAAATGCTGGGAGCCCTTGACGGTTTGGGTGCTATTACCCTGCACGAGGGTGTGCTGGTCCCGGTCAATGGCGGTTTTGCTGTCCTGGGTGACGTGCAGTTCCAGGTCTCCGGCGCTGTGGACGGCGATTTTTTCCTGCTCGGCTTTATCTTCCAGCAACAGCTCATGGCCGTCTTGGCCACTTAAGCTATGGGAGCGGATCAGTGTCTTGCTCTTGTGCTCGGGCAGAGGGTAGGGGGGCTTGTGGAGGCCATGATGCAGGCAGCCGGTAACTATAGGTTGATCCGGATCGCCATTGATGAAGTCCACCACAACTTCCTGGCCAACCCGGGGAAGAATCTGGCTGCCCCAGAAGTTGCCGGCCCAGGCCTGGGTCACGCGGAGCCAGCAGGAATTCTGGCCTTCCCGGTCCCAGTGGAAGCGCACCTGGATATTGCCATACTCGTCGGTATAGACCTGCTCGCTGGAGGGCCCGACGACCACAGCCGTCTGCGGATAAGCGTAAGGTTTGGGAAGCAGTGGCGGACGATAGGGCTGGTCGGCCGGAATGGTCACAAACCTGTTGTGGTATTGGCTGCCTTCCGATCCGGCGTATTCCTCCAGAACTTGGGGCTGGCGCCCGTAGTGACTGACTTCCAATAACAGATGCTGGCGGTTGTATTCAGGCCGAGGGTGAAGATCCAGCTGAAACACCGTGCCGGCCGAGAACTGGCTCAGGGTACTTTGCCCCTGGCCCTGTTGTGCCTGGATGCGTTCGGCGTCCAGCCGCTGTCGGGCCAGCATTTGGCCCTGGTTCAGGTCCCGATAGTTGCCGGGCCAGAAGTAGGCACTATTTTCCGTTTGTACGCCTGTTGCAGCCTGGGTGAGCAGGCTGTGGCTCGGCTTTTGGTAGTTGTAATCGGTAAGGGTGACCGCCTCCAGGGCGGTGTCCCATTGGGATTGAAACTGTTGCACACAGGGAGTTCCAACCATGGCCGCATCGTTGCGGTATTCCGCGATAGCGGGGCTGGTTTCGCGGAAGCTTTGCTGATGGTCAGCCACGACCCAGACATGGCGATCCTGGTGGTGCTCAAAGTAGTAGCAGATGCCTTCCTCGGCCAGCAAGCGCTCCATGAAATCCAGGGTGGATTCGTTGTATTGCACGCAATAGGTGCGCGGCGCATAGCTGCCCGTCAGCTCAAAGCGGTAGAACGTCGGATCAATGCCAGCTTCTTCCAGCAGTTTGCGTAGAATATCGGGTACGGTCAGATCCTGGAAAATCCGTACATTCTGACGCAGGCGGAGCCAGTATAGGTGAGGGGCCACCGTGACATGGTAATGGGTAAAGCGCCTGGACGAGGCTCCCTGGGCGGCCGCACGAATACTGCCGTGGATGAACCGGGGCCGACTGCCGCGGATTTCCAGGCAAAGGTCGCGACTTAATAGTTGCTGGATATCCAGGTCCGGACGGGTGCAGACCAGCTCCAGCTCGAAATCAAAGAGTCGGGACAGGGCTTCGTGGCCCTCAAAGGCCAGAACCCTGAATTCGTGCTCTACTCCGGCGATGGCGCAGCGGAATTGGGCTCGATTGGCGGGAATCGACATGTGGCACAATCCTTGTCAACAGCTTGATCAGCTGAATCCGTTCAGCGAGAGGGATTATAGCGAAGCGGACCTGGGGGGCAAGCTGAAATATCCCCGGATGTGATCCGCCTCTTTTGCCGGTGGCGGGATATACGTATAATCCACAGTTTTTCCGAAAGCTTTATGATTGTCTCTACACGGACGCAGTAGACCGAAGCAAGTTCAGGAAGCGTTCTCCAGACGCTGGGGGCACCAGTTTTTGCCTGGCGTTACGGGCGCTGCCGTGGGTGTGGATAGTGGATATCTGCCAGCCTGGCGCCATCTGATCCGACAGTTTCTTTTGGTTGTAATTGAAAGGCGCTTGGGACTTGTACAAGGAGCAGGTGCGGCGCGGCTCGTTCCGCGTGGCATACCGACGAAGATCTAAAAGCTTTGAAGACTAGCGTGATTGAGGAGTGTTGAGGACATGAGAGTAATTCTTTTGGGTGCCCCAGGCGCCGGAAAAGGAACCCAAGCGCGTTTTATCACCGAGCGTTACCAGATTCCGCAAATTTCCACCGGTGATATGCTGCGTGCCGCGGTCAAGGCCGGCAGCCCCCTTGGCCTGAAGGTTAAGGAAATCATGGCATCCGGCGGGTTGGTGTCCGATGACATCATTATCGCGCTGGTGCAGGAGCGTATTCAGGAAGACGACTGCAAGAACGGTTTTCTGTTCGACGGCTTCCCGCGCACCATTCCCCAAGCGGAGGCGCTCAAGGAAGCCAATGTCAAAATCGACTACGTGGTTGAAATTGACGTGGACGACGAAGAAATCGTCAGCCGCATGAGTGGCCGTCGGGTCCACGAGGGCAGCGGACGGGTATACCATGTGCAGCACAACCCGCCCAAGGTTGAAGGGGTGGATGATGTAACGGGCGAGCCCCTGATCCAGCGTGAAGACGACAAGGAAGAAACCGTGCGTAAGCGTCTGGAAATCTACCATTCCCAGACCGAGCCCCTGGTCCACTACTATCAGGACTGGTCAAAGCAGGATGCTTCCGCTGCGCCGGCGTATGTGAAAGTCAAAGGCGTGGGCAGTGTTGAGAGCATTCGCGATCAGATCTTTGCCCAACTTGGCTAATTGATCTCTCTATAGACCCAAGAGGCCCTGTACGGCCCTTGGGTTTCCGGTTTACCATCCTCGAATATTCATTCTGAAGCCGTAACTGGCGGACTTTCCCCATGACCCGAATTCTTGCGCTGGATACCTCCTCTGACGCCTGTTCAGTGGCCCTGTTGACTGATGAAGAGGTCAAGGAAGATTTTCGGCTCACGCCCCGTGAGCACACCAAGCTGATTCTGCCCATGATCGACGCCCTATTGGCAGAGGCTGGACTGAAACTCTCTGATCTGGACGCCATTGCGTTCGGGCGGGGCCCCGGTTCCTTTACCGGGCTAAGGATTGCCGCCGGCATTGTGCAGGGGCTGGCCTGGGGGGCGGAATTGCCGGTGGTGGCCGTTTCTACCCTGGAAGCCATGGCCCGGGACGCGGCAGATAAGCATAACCGCCAATGGGTACTGACCGTGCTCGACGCTAGGATGGACGAGGTCTATGCAGGTCTCTACCAGGTTCAGGCAGGGGAGCCGCAGGCTCGTATTCCCGAGCGGGTGTGTGCACCCGAGCGGCTTGAGGATGTCGCGAGCCAGGTACAAGGGCCGCTGGCGGTGGTCGGTTCCGGCCTGGTCTATGAGGCGCGATTCCCACAGGCGCTGCAGCAACTGATCGAAGTGCGGGATCCTGACCTGCAACCACGGGCCGCGGCCATTGCCCAGTTGGCGCAAGTCTATTTCCAACGGGGAGAGACGCTGACGCCGGAGCAGGTCCAGCCTATTTATCTGCGGGACGAAGTAGCCTGGAAAAAATTGCCCGGGCGCTGAAGCAGGTGGGATTCCAGAGAAAAATCGGCTAGCAAACAACTCTAAGGAAAATTGATGGAACTGCTGCATATCGTCGTTCTGGCTTTGATCCAGGGATTGACGGAATTTCTTCCCGTTTCCAGCTCCGCTCATCTGATTTTACCTTCGCAAGTCCTGGGGTGGCCGGATCAGGGGTTGGCTTTTGACGTAGCGGTGCACGTGGGCACACTGTCCGCAGTGGTTCTGTATTTCCGGCGCGACCTGGCCGCTATGAGCCGGGCCTGGTTTGGACAGTTCGCCGGTCGGCCGGCAACGGCGGATACCCGGCTGGGTTGGGCGGTGATCCTGGGTACGATCCCGGCGGGCCTGGCGGGCTTGTTGCTCAATGATTTTGTGGAGGCCGAATTCCGCTCCATTGCGGTGATCGCCACCACCACTATCTTGTTTGGTTTGTTGCTGGGGTGGGCGGACCGGTTCAAAGGGCATCAACGGGAGTTGAGCCAGATGACTTGGAAAGATGTGCTGGTCATTGGGCTTTCCCAAGCGATTGCCCTGATTCCGGGTACATCCCGTTCCGGTATTACCATGACCATGGCGCTATTTATGGGGTTAAGCCGGGATGCCAGCGCCCGTTTCTCCTTTCTGTTGTCCATTCCCCTGATCCTGGCGGCGGGCGGGCTGAAAACCCTGGAGCTGGTGGAGCAAGGGGCAGAGGCGGTTTGGTCACCGTTGATTCTGGGGGCGTTGATCGCCGGCGGGAGTGCCTATCTTTGCATCCACTTCTTTCTGAAGTTCCTGCAAAAAATCAGCTTTATGCCGTTTGTTATTTACCGCATTGTGCTGGGACTAGGCCTCTTTGCATTGGTGGGTTTGGGCTGAAAAGAGACAGGAAGTCAGAGGTGAGTATCTAGACTATAATGCCTGACAACTTGTACCAGATGATCACATTGGACTCGTGACGGTCGGCACCCATGACTGACTCCATATCCTCAGCTAATTATCTTGTACCCATCCAGACGTCGGCCCTGGCAGCTCAGGCCCGGCGTGGGGAACCCGTGGTTGAGCGGGATCGCAAAACGGAACTGCCGGCTCAGCTTGTGATCCCGGATGCAGAGCAACTGCGTCGTCTGGAGGAAGAAGCCCAGAGCCGGGTCGAAGTATTGCATCCCATTCGTTCCCTGGATGAGCTGCCACGACGCAATCAGGAAGCCTTGGCGGCCTATCGGGCCACCATATCCGCTGCAACTGCCTATGAAGGAGGAGAGCTGGTCGGTCTTGATGTCTATGCCTGATGTATCCACTGAATCTCAAACCGCGCCAGCTATTGCCGTTTTCTGCCCAGAGCCTGAATCCGAATCTAGTGCCCGGGCTTTGGCCTCCCGTTTGAACCTTCCCTGGCTTGGGGTGGTCGATCCACGTCATCACACTCAATATCCCCTCTTGCTCGGAGTGGTCCAGGGGCGCCTGTCGGTGGTGCCCACCGGTAAAGGTGCGCCCGGGCCTGTGTTTGCAGATTTTGTGGAAGGGGCATTAGCCTACCGCCGCCTCCATGGGGGCGGACGGGGGCAGCCAGTGGCCCGGGCGGTGGGGCTCAAGCCCGGGATCTATCCTAAGGTACTGGATGCAACAGCGGGGCTTGGGCGAGATGCCTTTGTGCTGGCGGCCTTGGGTTGCGAGGTGGTGATGCTGGAGCGCTCACCAATTATTGCCGCGCTATTGGACGATGCCCTTGCGCGGGCGGCGCTGGAGTCTGAGGTTGCGCCGATTGTGGCACGGATGACGCTGATTCAGGCCGATGCCCGGCAGTGGCTGGCCCAGGGGAGTGACCTGGTGGCGGATGTGGTCTACCTGGACCCGATGTTTCCCCATCGAGACAAGTCCAGTTTGGTGAAAAAGGAAATGCGCCTGTTCCGGGAGTTGGTGGGGGAAGATCAGGATTCGTCAGAACTTTTAGAGCTGGCCTTGCAGCGAGCCCGCTATCGGGTGGTGGTGAAAAGGCCCCGGCTGGCGCCTCATCTGGATAGCCGTACTCCCACTCTGGTGCACGAGGGCAAGAGTGGCCGGTTTGATATCTACACCCTGAAAAGTCTGGAGCTGTTAAAGGGCTCAAACTAAAACGGCGAAAGCCGTGGGACTTTCGCCGTTTTGATCGTACAGGTTAGCGTGCTGATGGATGCTGGCCGGTATGGTGGTCTTAGTTGTTGCTAGGAATAACAACATCTTCATCGAATTGATTTTCCATGTTTTTTCCTCCTCTGTCATGGACCGTTAATGTAGGCCATTTTTGTTAAAAGATCGTTACGCGAATACCCGTAGCGTTTTTCGAGATAGGCAAATAAATTCAAAAAAACTGAATGACTGAAGCAGAATGTTTAGCTATCTACTCAAGGGATTTGGAGCTAAATTGTTTATCAGCAAAAGGGAACTCAATTAGTACGATCGTCCTAATTGAACGGATGGTTTGGGTGAAAGGCCGTATTAATGAAGAGCAACTTTAACGAAGGAGAGCCTCATGCTGCTTAATACTTCAGGCTCCTATGGATGGCTTGCGATTATTCTGCATTGGCTCGTGGCAGTGGCGGTGATAGGTCTGTTTATTCTGGGCCTGTATATGACAGGGCTCAGCTATTACGACCCCTTTTACCGGCAAGGCCCCTATATTCATAAAAGTATCGGCATTTTGCTGTTTTTGCTGGTGGCATTCCGTCTGGTGTGGCGGCTCGTCAATCCCCGGCCGGCTCCTGTGCCGACCTTGAAAAAGTGGGAGCATATCGGCGCTGAGCTGGCCCACTGGGGGCTGTATCTGCTGATGTTCGCCGTGATGATCAGCGGCTACCTGATTTCCACGGCCGATGGTCGTCCGATCGAGGTGTTCGGCTGGTTCAAGGTGCCTGCCTGGATTACAGGCTTGCCCAGCCAGGAAGATATTGCCGGCGTGGTGCATTATTGGCTGGCGATGGTCTTGATTGGGCTGGCGGCTGTACATGCCCTGGCGGCACTGAAACATCACTTTTGGGATCGGGATGCAACATTGCGGCGCATGTTGTGGGGGTCGCGTAACAAATAATTTTACGCAACAAATCATGGTCCTGGGCGTGGAGAGCGCCAGGAGTTTACGAAACAGACTTTAACGAATTGGGTTGGTGCGCAGTGCCCCCAGGGGCGCAAACAACTCAGTTAATTGATGGGAAACGGAGGAAACTATGCGTTTTACGAAAACATTGTCAGCAGCAGTACTGGGTATGGTTGTCAGCATGGGTTCTGCTTATGCCGCAGAATATGAAATCGACACCAAGGATGCCCATGCCTTTGTCCAATTCAAGATCAGCCATCTGGGCTATAGCTGGCTGTATGGTCGCTTCAACGACTTCAGCGGCAGCTTCACTTTCGATGAGAAAAAGCCGGAAGAGTCCAAGGTTTCCGTGGTGATCAACACTGCCAGCGTGGATTCCAACCATGCGGAGCGGGACAAGCACTTGCGCGCCGAGGACTTCCTGTACGTGAGCAAGTATCCGCAGGCTACCTTTGAAAGCACTTCTGTGGAATACCTGGGCGACGACAAAGCCAAGATCAACGGCAAGCTGACCCTGCGCGGAGTGACCAAGGATGTGGTAATCGACGCCAAGCGCCTGGGCGGTGGTGAAGATCCCTGGGGTGGTTACCGTCAAGGTTTTGAGGGAAGCACCAAGTTCAAACTGGCGGACTTCGGTATCCCCATGAACCTGGGGCCGGCTTCCGAAGAAGTAGAGATCTCCCTGTCTGTGGAAGGGATTCGTAAGTAAGACAGAGGCTTGCACAGCACCCGAAAGGGTTGGGGAGAGGGCTGGAGTTATAGGCCGGCAAGGTGTTCCGTACGGGTCTGAGGCTTGGAGCCCTCTCCCCTGCGCGGGCCGCCCCGGCCCCTCTCCCCAGGTGGGAGAGGGGAGTCGGCGCGTATACTCTCCCGCAAAAGTA
>JAJUGC010000075.1 GCA_029268325.1 Gammaproteobacteria bacterium
ATGGGCATGGGCGAGCCCCTGCTGAATTTTGACAATGTGGTCGACGCCATGAGCCTGATGCTGGACGATTTTGCCTATGGCCTGTCCAAGCGGCGTGTCACCTTGAGTACAGCGGGTGTGGTGCCCGCGTTGGACAAGCTCGGTGATGTCATCGATGTGTCCTTGGCGATTTCCCTTCACGCGCCCAATGATGAGTTGCGCAGCCAGTTGGTGCCCATCAACAAGAAATATCCCATTCAACAATTGCTGGATGCCTGTAACCGCTATCTGGCCAAGTGTGACGACAAGCGCCGCGTCACGGTGGAATACACCTTGATTGAGGGCGTCAATGACCAGCCGGAACACGCCCGCCAATTGGCGAAGCTGTTAAAGCAATTGCCCTGCAAGGTTAATCTCATTCCGTTCAACCCGTTTCCGAACAGCAACTATCGCAAGCCGTCCCGTGAAACGATTATGCAGTTTCATAAAATGATGAGCGATGCGGGCTATGTAACCACCATCCGTACCACTCGTGGCGATGATATCGACGCGGCCTGCGGCCAGTTGGTGGGACGGGTGGAAGACCGTACCCGGCGTAGTGAACGCTTGATTCCGACCGTTCAGGGGGGCGTGGCCTGAGGCTCTCAGGTGGGTTACTGGAAAGGCTCAATGTGCTGCAAGCCACTTGACGTGCTGCAAAAGTATTTGACGTGGTAATGGGTCATTTGATGTACCGAAAGTGGATCTAAGGAAATGTTGATGATTGCGTTTTCGAAAGCTTCAAGATCACTGATTACCGCTCTGCTCGCGCTCTGGTTGGCAGGATGTGTCACAACCGTGGAAGGACCCTTCAGTAGTAAGGCGGATTCAGAGAAAGCCGTTCAAAGTCATATTCAGTTAGGGTTGGCCTACATTCAAAAGGGTGACTATGTGACGGCTCAGCAACGATTGGAGCGGGCTTTGTCCATTGATCCGAAGTCGGCCGGAGCCCATGCGGCCATGGGGCTGGTATATCAGCGCCAGGGAGAGCCGGAGCTGGCAGAGAGTGCCTTTCGTCGAGCGCTGGGCTATGACGCCAAGTACACCCGGGGACGCACCTACTACGCGGCTTTCCTCTATGAGCAAGAACGGTATACTGAAGCAGTCCGGCAGTTCGAGATCGCATCTGAGGATACAACCTTCGAAGACCGCGCTCAGGTGTTTGCCAACCTTGGCCTTATTCATACCCGGCTGGAAAATGTGGACGCGGCCTTGCAGGCCTATCAGCGTTCACTGTCCTTGAGCAGGTTACCCCCGCCGGGTGTCCTGCTGGCAATGAGCCGCCTGTTGCACGAGCAGGGTGATCACGAGACCGGTTGGCGCTATTACTCCCGGTTTTTGAATCAGGTGAGCCAAGGGCGCGCCGCCCATAGTCCGGCAAGCCTTGGTCTTGGTGTGGCAATGGCGCGCGAGGTGGGAGATCGGAATACCGAAGCGAGTCTGGGATTGTTGTTGCGTAACCGCTTTCCCGACTCTCCCGAAGCAAAGAATCTAAGAAATAAGCCTTAAATATTATGTCCCAAGAAAATCAGGCACCTCGACGAGTTGGTGAGCGGTTGCGACAGGCCCGGGAGCAGCAGGGCATCGCAATTGCCGATGCTGCAGAGCAGCTTCATATCCTGGCGAGCTACATCAAGGCGTTAGAGTCAGGACGCTACGGCGTTCTGCCCGGGACTGTATTCTTGCGGGGCTATGTGCGCTCCTATGCCCGCCTTCTCCAACTCGATGCCGATGAAATCGTGGCCCAGCTTGATCGGGAGTTGGGAGCTACAGAAGAAAGCAAAGGGGCGGGACCCGTGGTGGCGACCCCCAAACCTGGCGTGCGAGATGCTGGGAAGTGGTTAGGCCTGGCGGCCTTGGCCCTTTTGCTGGTTGGCTTGCTCTGGTCCTTTCAGCAGCAGGATTCCTTTATGTCCTCAGAACCCGTTTCCTCGACGGTAGAGCAGACTCCGTCGGGTGAAGAGTCCATCGACGAGCCTGAGGTCGCTCATCCTGAAGCCGCGTTTGACTACGACCCCGAATCCACAGAGCCCGTGGACCGTCCGGCGGCATATGACGACGACACAGCCCCCCTGGCAGAAGAAGGTTTGCCAGAGATGCCGGCAGAGGAGAGCTCCACAGGGATTGCCTCTCAGCCACAGGCTACGAATGGTTCCAGTACCGTTGAAGCTGTGCCTTCAAACGGTGCTCCAGAAGAGGCGGTGACCGACCTGGCAGTTCAGCCGGAGTCCAGTGAGGCAGCTCCACCTAGCGCCACGGAAACAGAATCTTTGGACCGGCTGGAAGTGACCTTCAGTGGCGATAGCTGGTTTGAACTGACGGATGCGGACGGTAATCGCCGGATGGGTCTGTTTCGGGCCGGGCAAAGCTTGAATCATGAGGGGCCGGCGCCTTTCAGGATTGTGGTGGGCGCGGTAACCGAGACCAGCATGCGCTTTAACGGGGTTGAGGTTGATTTCTCCAATTATCGGGTCAGAAACAATCGGGCCGGACTGACATTAGGGCAATGAGGCCAGACATCAATGCATTATGAATCTCCCATAAAACGGCGCCATTCTCGGCAAATCATGGTGGGGTCCGTGCCGGTGGGTGGGGATGCGCCCATCGCCGTACAAAGCATGACCAACACGGAAACCTGTGACGTGGAGGCCACAGTCGCCCAGATCCAGCGACTGCAGAAAGCCGGAGCAGACATCGTGCGGGTATCCGTGCCTACCATGGATGCAGCGGAGGCATTTCGTGAGATTCGCAACCAGGTGAATATTCCCCTGGTTGCCGATATCCATTTCGATTACAAAATTGCGTTGCAGGTTGCTGAGTACGGCGTCGATTGCCTGCGGATCAACCCGGGTAATATCGGGCGTGAGGATCGCGTTAAAGCCGTAGTGGATGCGGCCCGCGACCGGAACATTCCGATCCGCATCGGTGTCAACGCCGGCTCTTTGGAAAAGGACCTGCAGAAAAAATATGGCGAGCCCACGCCGGCTGCGCTGGTGGAATCTGCCATGCGCCATATCGATTATCTGGATCGGTTCGACTTCCAGAATTACAAGGTCAGCCTGAAGGCATCCGATGTGTTTATGACTGTGGCGGCCTATCGGGAAATTGCCCGCCAGATCGAGCAGCCACTGCACCTGGGCATCACGGAAGCCGGTGGTTTTCGCTCCGGCGCGGTCAAGTCCGCCATTGGACTCGGTATGCTGCTGATGGACGGAATTGGCGACACCATCCGAGTTTCGCTGGCCGCGGATCCGGTAGAAGAGATCAAGGTCGGGTTCGACATCCTCAAGAGCTTGCGCCTGCGTGCCAAGGGTATCAACTTTATTGCCTGTCCCAGCTGCTCGCGCCAGAACTTTGATGTGATCAAGACCATGAACGAGCTGGAAGCCCGCCTCGAGGACGTGATTACCCCTCTGGATGTGGCGGTCATTGGCTGCGTGGTGAATGGACCGGGTGAGGCGAAAGAGGCAGATCTTGGTCTCACGGGCGGAACGCCAAATAACCTGATCTATATTGACGGCAAGCCGGACCAGAAAGTAACAAATGAGGAGCTGGTGGAGCGCTTTGAGCGACTGATCCGTGAGCGGGTTGCGGAAAAGGAAAAGCAAGACAGCGCTGTTTTTGCGCGGGGGTAGGTCCACAGCTACCAAATCCAGGAAACAACACCGGACAGGTATGGCCAAGACGTATATTTAGGAAGTGACAGTTGAGTAAGATTCAAGCAATTCGTGGGATGAACGATATCCTTCCCACCCAAACACCGGTTTGGCAGTACATTGAGGCCGTGGTCCGGGACACATTGCGTGCCTATGGCTTCGATGAGATCCGGATGCCGATCGTGGAACAGACCGATCTGTTCAAGCGTTCCATTGGCGAGGTTACGGATATCGTCGAGAAGGAAATGTATACCTTCGAGGATCGCAACGGTGATAGCCTGACCTTGCGTCCGGAAGGCACGGCAGGCTGTGTGCGTGCCGCTGAAGAGCATGGCTTGCTCTACAACCAAACCCAGAAGCTTTGGTATGCAGGCCCCATGTTCCGCCACGAACGTCCCCAGAAAGGCCGATATCGTCAGTTCCACCAGATCGGGGTCGAGTGTTTTGGCATGCCAGGCCCTGATATCGACGCAGAGCTCATTATCATGACGGCGCGGCTGTGGAAGCGCCTGGGGCTGACGTCTCATCTTGAACTCCAGATCAATACCCTCGGCAGTAGCGCTGATCGCAAGCGCTACAAGGCCGATCTGGTAGCCTATTTGCAGGAGCGGTTCGACAGTCTGGATGAAGACTCACGCCGCCGGTTGCAAACCAATCCATTGCGGGTGCTGGATAGTAAAGATCCGGGCACCCAGGCCGTACTGGAAGGCGCGCCCTCCCTGCTGGACTACCTGGACGAGGAGTCCCGGAACCACTTTGAGCGTCTGCTGGCTTTGCTGGATGGTGCCGGTGTCAGCTATAGGGTCAACCCCCGTTTGGTGCGAGGCCTGGACTATTACGGCAAGACTGTTTTCGAATGGGTAACCACCAGCCTGGGGGCTCAGGGGACGGTATGTGCCGGTGGACGATACGACGGGCTGGTGGAACAGCTCGGCGGTAAGCCGACGCCCGGCGTAGGGTTTGCCATGGGGATGGAGCGGCTGGTGCTACTCCTTGAAACCCTTCAGCTAATACCCGCTACCGCGAATAACAATGCCGATGTTTATATCGTCGCAGTGGGCGGAGAGCAGGTTGAGGCCTATGGCTTGCGGGTTGCCGAGCAGCTTCGGGATGAGTTGCCGGATCTGCGGATCCAGATGCACTGTGGCGGCGGCAGCTTCAAGAGCCAGATCAAAAAGGCCGACCGGAGCGGAGCGGTGGTTGCAGTGATTTTAGGCGAAACGGAAGCCGAGCAAACCAATGCATCGGTCAAGCCGCTGCGCGAGCAGGGCGACCAGGTGAGTGTCGCCTTGGCGGAGTTGTCTCCGACCTTGCGGAAGATGATGCAGGCCTGAGGCGGCTGGTGCGCCTCAAAGGCTACGGGTGACCACTGGAATTTGTTGCAAGAAAGGATGTGACCGGCTCTAATACCGGCCGGAATCATGCATAAAGCGTCGACTTGACGATGCCTGGAGTCTCTCGCAAAACCAGCTTTTGCAGAACTCCGAGAAAATATAAAAACCAATAGGACACGGGAGCAGGAAGACTGTGCAAGGTGAAGACGAACAATTAGCCGCACTGAAAAGCTGGTGGCAAAAAAACGGTACCTCCTTGGTAACCGGTGTTGTACTGGCGTTGGCCATCGTATTTGGCTGGAAAGCCTATGAAAACTATACCCAAGAGGCCGCTGAAGCTGCTTCCAATCGTTATCAGATGCTAATTCAATCCTTGGCAACCTTGGATCCCGGCCAGGATGAGGCGGTTGCCAAAGTCCAGCTGCAGGCCCAAGAGCTCAAGGCCGAGCATGGTGGCAGCACTTATGCTCAATATGCGGCTCTCGTGTTGGCGAAGTTGGCGGTCGAGCAAGGCAACCTGGATCAGGCGGAAGCGGAACTGCGCTGGGTGCTCAGCCAGAAACCGCAGGCTGAAATTGAACGGGTTGTCACGGCCCGACTGGCCCGGGTGCTGGGCGAGCAACAACGCTATGACGACGCTGTAGCACTGCTTTCCGTACCGGCAGAAGATGCGTTTTTTGTGTACTTCCAGGAGATCAAGGGGGACATTCTGAGAGCTGCCGGACAGGCAGAAGCTGCCCGGGAGGCCTATCAGGCCGCTCTTGATCAAGCCGGAGCCGAAGGCCAAGGGGCGCCGCTGCTGCGGATCAAGCTGGCTGATCTGGCCACTGCTTCTCAATAATTACGCGTTGATAAAGGGTTGAAATTGATGCTGACGTTACGTCGTGCGGCGATGGTACTGTGCCTGGCATTGCTGGGCTTGACTGGCTGTAGCTCTACGGAAAAGGTCGAGCCCGCCAAATTGCACTCCATCAAGCCGGAAATCGAGCTGAAAAGGCTGTGGAACGTCAACGTCGGTGGCTACGATGGCAAATTGCTAACCTTCAGCCCGGTTATTGTTGAAGACCGAATTTTTGCCTTGGGCCATAAGGGGAATGTTGTAGCCCTGAACCTGGCGAACGGCAAAAAGATTTGGGAACAAAAGCTCAAGGCAGAGGCCAGTAGCGGACTCGGTGCCGACCGGCAGCATCTGTACCTGGCCTTGTTCGATGGCCGGGTGATTGCACTGGATCAGGCCGATGGGCAGGTGGTTTGGGAGGGCCGGGTGTCCAGTGAGGCTTTGGCACCGCCCCAAAGCAATGGCAGATTGGTTGCCGTGCAAACCATCGACGGCAAGCTGTTCGGCCTGGAAGCTGACACTGGCGCCCAGCGTTGGGTCTATAGCAGCGCTTCGCCGACCTTAAGCCTACGAGGCAGTGCAACACCGCTGATCATTCGCGAGGTAACCTACGCGGGCTTTGCCAATGGTGATGTGGTGGCGATCGAGAATCGTACCGGTGGCACCGTTTGGCAGCGTAAGGTGGGAGTGCCCACCGGACGTACGGAACTGGAGCGGCTGGTGGATATCGATGGCGGCCTGCTTTTGGATGATGGAGTGCTGTATACGGTGGGCTACCAAAGCAAGGTCGCAGCCCTGGATGCTGTAAATGGCCGGGAGCTCTGGTCGAAGCCGGCATCCAGTTTGCGGACTCCCGCATCCGGCTACTCCAACCTCTATTACGTCGCCGATGACGGTGATGTGGTGGCCCTGAGCAAGGCCAGCCAAGCCGACGTTTGGCGACAGGAAGGACTGAAACACCGGGCGTTGGGCGAGCCTGCGGCATTCCTGGACCTGATTGCGGTGGGCGACTTTGAAGGCTATGTGCACTTTTTGTCGCAACTGGATGGCCGCTTTGTGGCGCGGATTCGCCCCGACTCGAAAGGAGTCAGGTCCCAGCCTCTGTATGCTAATGGTGTAATTTATATACTCGGAAACGATGGCAAGCTCTCAGCCTGGCGCGTTCTGGAATCCAACAAAGAGTAAGACGGGTCGACAGACCCTTTTTCAGTTTTCAGTCAGGTAACTTCATGATCCCTGTCATTGCCCTGGTCGGCAGACCGAATGTAGGCAAATCCACCATCTTTAACCGCTTGACTCGCTCCCGCGATGCCCTGGTCGCCGATCTTCCCGGCTTGACCCGAGACCGCAAATACGGGGAAGGCCAGGTGGCAGAGAAGCGTTTTATTGTTATCGACACCGGTGGTATTTCCGGAGATGAGCAGGGGATCGACGCAGCGATGGCAGCCCAGTCCATGGCGGCGATCCAGGAGGCGGACATTGTCCTGTTTGTGGTGGATGCCCAAAGCGGCCTAACCGCCGCCGATGAACTGATCGCGCACCATCTGCGTGTAAATAACAAGGAAAGCTGGCTGGTCATTAACAAGGTCGACGGGATGGATCCTGACCTGGCCGCGGCAGATTTCTATACGCTCGGTCTGCCCAATATCCGCTTTACGGCTGCAGCCCATAACAAGGGCGTGCAGTCCCTGATTGAAGAGGTGATGGAACCCTTTCCCCCAACACTCACCGAAGAAGAGCGTCTGGATGACGGGATTAGGGTGGGAATCATCGGGCGTCCCAATGTGGGCAAGTCCACGCTCGTCAACCGCTTGTTGGGTGAGGATCGGGTCGTGGTCTACGACCAGCCGGGCACTACCCGCGACAGTGTTTACATTCCTTTCGAGCGTCACGGACAGCGTTATACGCTGATTGATACGGCCGGTGTACGCCGGCGCAAGAACGTTCAGGAAGCGGTGGAGAAATTTTCCATTATCAAGACCCTGCAGGCCATTGATGACGCCCATGTAGTGATCCTCGTGGTAGACGCCCGGGAAGGCTTGGTGGATCAGGACCTGCACCTACTGGGGTTTGCCATGGATGCAGGGCGGGCCTTGATCATTGCGATCAACAAGTGGGACGGCATGGACAAGGACGCCAAGGATGACATTAAACGGGATATCGACCGGCGCTTGAACTTCGTCGACTATGCACCCATCCACTTTATTTCCGCGTTGCATGGCACAGGCGTGGGGGATCTCTTCAAGCCCATTCAGCAGTGCTATGAGTCGGCCATGGCCAAGTGGTCCACCAACCAGCTGACCCGTATCCTGGAAGACGCCGTAACGGAGCATCAGCCGCCGATGGTAAGGGGGCGCCGTATCAAGCTGCGTTATGCCCACCAGGGGGGCTCTAACCCGCCAATTGTGGTGGTGCATGGTAACCAGACCAACGAATTGCCCACCAGCTATAAGCGTTATCTGGAGAACGTCTATCGCCGGGTGCTCAAGGTGAAGGGGACTCCCATCCGCTTCGAGTTCCGATCGGGTGAGAACCCATACGCCCACAAGGTCAATAAGCTCACCCCGCGCCAGCAATACAAGAAAGAGCGGATGAAGCAACATATCCGCAAGACGAAGAAGTAGAAAATTGCGGGCAACAAAAAAGCGGCTTTCAAAAGCCGCTGTTTTGTATACATCGGTGGGTGCTGACCTGGCTGCTCCGAGGAGGAGCAGCCAGTAGTCAGGCCTAGCCTTCGGCTTGCGTGGCCTGTACAGCGGTGAGGGCGACAGTGAACACGATGTCGTCCACCAG
>JAJUGC010000076.1 GCA_029268325.1 Gammaproteobacteria bacterium
ATGGGCGACATCTCCGAAAACACCAGAGTTTTCAGCGTACACGCGTAAGCTGTAATATTCAATCAGTCTCGTGCAGCTTTAATTTAACTATAGTTCAGGTTAACGAGAGTTCGAGTTTTAGTTTTAGAAGTGGCAGACAGCAACAGCCCCTGCAAGCGATCCGGAAGGCAGTGGAAACAGGCAAGAATGGGACGGGCAGACTAGGGTCAGTCGGCCGGAAGGCTCCGTTCCAGGCTCTGGCACAGGGTGTGGAGAAAATGGATGTCCTTTTCACCTAACAATCCCAGCCGCTCCAGGGCCCAGTCATAGAGCTTGGATTCGGGCACCTTATCCAGCCGGTTAAGCAGGGCGGAAACCCGCTCCCGAAGGGCCCGGTACTGATAGAGATCCCCGGCTTGGGGGTCGGCAGAATCCGCCGCAACAGTTTTCAGTGAAGACAGCTCCCAGGCATAGAGCATGACGGCCTGGGCCAGATTAAGTGAGGGGTAGGCCGCAGCCAGGGGAATGGAAGTGACCAGGTCACAGGCGGCAATCTCCTGGTTGGACAAGCCCTGGTCTTCCCGCCCGAATACCAGGGCCACCCGATTGACCGCCGCGCCTTTGTTTTCAATGACCTTCTTCACATCGGCCGGCGTCAGGTTCAGGCGACGGTTATGGCGGGGCTTGGCAGAAGTGCCGATTACCAGGTCCATCCCTTCCAGGGCCGCTTCCAGGTTAGGATAGCTGACCGCATTGGCCAGAATGTCACCGGAGCCATGGGCCAGCCAGGAAGCCCGCTCATGGCGATGGAAATCCGAGTTGACGAGCCGCAGGCTGGAAAACCCCATGGTCTTGAGCGCGCGCGCCGCTGCACCCACATTTTCCGGCACCACCGGTTCGACCAGGACGAAATGTAGCTCCATAGTTTTCCACCTCAGTAAGAGCTGCGCAGTCTAGCACAGCTTTACAGCCTGTCCGAGCCGGCTCCAGCCAGACCTGGTGCGGCTTTTCGCCAGGCGGGAGGGAAATTTTGCAGTTAAAGCGAGACGATCGATCAAAAAAAAGGCAAAATAGAACTTTCCGTTAGCTAGGATTACCTCGACAGGATGTTATGGACGAGCTGTATCGGTCTCTGAACCCCATTCAAAAAAAGGAATTCCAGCAGCAGCGTTTTCACGACCTGATTCAACGTAGCTGGCCCGGGCTCATTTCATATGCCTTGGTTTGGTGGGCCATCGCCCTGCCCCGCCTTTGGTATGAGCCTACTTCCGAAAACCTGAGCTGGCTCAGCGGTTTCGGCTTTCTGATCCTGCTGTGCTGCGGACTGCGCATCCGGCTGCTGCGAAGATTCCGCCAGCGCCTTGCCGATGAGCGGGCCAAGGTGCCCTGGGAAATTTTCGTTGGCACCGCCCTGAATGCCAGCGCCTGGGGCGTGATCGCGGCAGTCAGCCTGCTTCCCGACACGCCCTTGTCCCCTCTGGTGATGGTGATGATACTGACCACCTCCGGCATTTGTGCCGGTGGGGTTTGCTCCCTCGCCATTTCCCGATACCTGGTTTGCATGTTCCTGGGGTGCATGCTCACACCCAGCATAATCGTGCTCGCCCTGGGCTACAGCGAACACCCCGTCGAGATGGCCATTGCCGGTATCATCTTCTGGATCAGCATGTATCTGATCTCAGGCCTGCCACGCCGGGAGTACTACACAGCCTCTTGCAGCAACATCAAACTGAGCCATCAGGCAGCCTACCTGCAAGAGCTAAGCCGTGTGGACAGCCTGACCGGCCTCAACAACCGGCGCCAGTTCGAGCACCTGTTTGAAACCGAACTCAAACGCGCCAGCCGGGGCCGCTACCCCATCAGCCTGCTCCTGATCGACCTGGACCATTTTAAGCATATCAACGACCAGCACGGCCATTTAATCGGAGACGAGTGCCTTAAACGGGTTGCCACCACCTTAAGCGCCCAGCTCAAACGTGCCACCGATGCCGTGGCCCGCTTCGGCGGCGAGGAGTTTGCCGTGATCCTGCCCGGCACCAGCGAGGCCGATGCCCGACAAGTGGCCGAATCCATTCGCCAGGCTCTGGAAACGCTGCAGATCCCCACGGCCACCGAAAACATTTCCCTGACCGCCAGTCTGGGCGGGGTTTCTTTAATCCCCAGTCAGGAAGGTTCAGCCCGGGATATCATCAAGTTGGCTGACGATGCGCTCTACCGCGCCAAACATGAGGGGCGCAACCGCTGCTGCTTTGCGCCGGGTGATGAGCCGGGTGATGAGCCGGGTGTGGTCCATGAAGCGCCGGCAGCAGACGACACCCCCCATGGCTATGCGATATCGCCCCAGTCATCCAACGCCTAAGACCAGGACCGACGCCGGCCTTAGTCAATCTGGCTCCAGCTCAGATTAGCTGTGGTCGGCCCCATTTCTCCCACCAGGGCACAGACGTAGGCCTGATCCCTGACAAAGATCACCGAACCGGGGCTGTAGAGCATGCCGGCGTACACACACCATTTGGTGCTGTCGATTCTGGAGGCATCCAACTGCGGTGCCGCGGTCAGTTGGGGTGGGCGACCCTCCGGCGCAGGCTCCTGCGCATAGGCTGTTGCCGTGAGAAACAGCAACGCCATCAGGCCACTGCGAATTTCCTTCATGACATCCTCCTGCCCGTCTGCCGATACAGCCCCGGCCCCGGCGCGACGCCTAGCAAGGCATGCCGCAACAGGTGCGGGCCTGGGTCAAGACCTGGGCCTGGGCTCACCGTTATCTATAATGAAGTAGCCCTCGCTCCATTCCACGTGATCCAGTTCGATCTCATCAATGCTGAAGCCATTTTTGGCGTCCTCAAAGCCGGGCTTGGTCTTCAATCCCTTGATCGCCTGCTCCGCCGTTGCCTTGGAACTGAAAATGCCGATCAGTTTCACATCCTCGTATTCGCCATTCACATCCGATACGTGTTGAACCAGGTAAACCTTTTCCACAGTGCGATCCTTTTGTTGGCCACAGTCATCCCCTCTGGGGGTAATGGCCCATTGTATCTTCGCCGATCCGGTTCAGCACTGTTTTACCACACCCAACCCGCCATACCGCAAAGGGGCCCGGCCTGCTAGAATCCGGGCCTGGTTTTTTGCAGTCGCCGTCATGTCCTACCGCCAGTGGTTTCACGAACTCGATCAATTGCTCGCCCAGCACCGTGGGCTCTGGCAACTTCGCCCCTTCTCTCTGCGTAGCATTCCCTGGCAGGAGCAATGGCCGGACTTGGCCGCTGCGATCAGTCGCCTGTCCCTTCCCCAGGTCAACGCCCTTTCTGAGCAGCCTCACAGGCTGTATGAGATGTTGGGGGAGTACTTTCCCGATGCACACCGCTTGCACCGGCTGATCCAGGTGCCGCCGGCGCCCATCCAACAGCAGTTTGGCGACGACGAACGCTTGTCCTATGAGGTGCCAGGGCGCAAGTGGCAACAAATTCGCGCCTTCGTCCAGGCCCTGCCGGCCCGAAACCTGCCGCTTCTGGAGTGGTGTGCGGGCAAGGGACATTTGGGGCGTCTGGCCAGCCAGGCCATGGCCGCGCCGGTACTCAGCTTGGAGCTTGATCCCCAGCTCTGCCAGGACGGACAGCGCTTGGCGGATCGCCTGCAACTAGCCCAACAGTTGCAACCTTGCGACGTGCTGGGCAGACAAGTGCGCCAGTACTTTCAAGCCGGGCAACAGGCCTTGGCGCTGCATGCCTGCGGTGATCTGCACGTTGCGCTGCTACGCCAGGGCTGTCAGCACCAAGTACAGGCTCTGGCCATTTCCCCCTGCTGCTACCATCGCACCCGCGAGGATCTGTATCAGCCGCTCTCCACCGCCGCGCGCTCCACTAACCTGCAACTCAGCCGTCAGGATCGCCAACTGGCCGTCCAGGAAAGCGTTACCGCCGGTCAGCGCGTCCGCCGTCTGCGGGATCAGGAAGTCTGCTGGAGGCTGGGCTTTGATCTGCTGCAACGACAACTACGGGGTTGCGACGAATACCTGCCGGTTCCCCCCTTGAAAACACAGCTTTTAACTCAGGGAACCTTCACAGACTTCTGCCATTGGGCGGCGGAGCGCAAACAGCTGGTGTTACAAGGCCCCATTGACTTTGAGGCCCTGGAACAGGCCGGCCGGCAACGCCATCTGCAGATACGGCAACTGGAGCTGGTCTGCCAACTGTTTCGCCGCCCCCTGGAACTCTGGCTGGTGCTTGACCGGGTCCTGTTCCTGGAAGAGCAGGGCTATCAGGTTAGTCTCCACGAGTTCTGCGCACGAAACCTCACCCCGCGCAACCTGCTCATCCAGGCCCAACGCCGGGGTTCAGCTTCGCAAGAGGGTGGATGGTCGAGCAGGGCTCAAGCCTAGGTTCTGAGAAGTCCCGGTGAAGAGTCAGTGTCTTCCCGTTTCGAGGGGCGCCGCCCCATCACCTGCCGGTAGGGGCCCCGCTCCTTGAGATAGGCCTGACGATAGGCCTCGAAGCCATGGCGCAGCAGACGGGCTTTTTCCAATGCGCTCAGGTCTTGGGGAAAATCGTGCAGATTACCTTCGAAATTATCGGAGTCAGGATGTCCTACGAATCGGATAACAGCGCCTGATTCATGAAGAGCGATGCCTTTATAAGGGTCCACTTCCCAGTTGCTGTAGTTTAGTTCCATATTAGGTCATCTTTTGTGCAAGGGAGGAGTTCATAGTATCTCTACCGCTTTCGATGTCAAAGTGATTCTTCACAGCGACAATCAAATAGTTTCCGGGCCGAAAAAAACACCTGCCCGGTCCGGAAAAACAGCCAGGGAATGGCCGCGGTATTCCCTGATAGCCAGGATTCCTCGACACCTCTAGGATGCGTACACTCATGCCAACCTGAGTTAAACGTGGTTATGATTCATCGTTCACTGTTCCTGGTGCTGGTAGGCTGGCTGAGCCTGATTCTGTCGCCTGCCGCCCTGTCTCAGGAAGAGGCTCTCCCCAACGAGGCCAGCCTTCAGCAGGCCCTGGACGGGTTGAAAGACAGCAAACTCAGCCCGGCCGATATCAAGGCACGGGAGGAGGTTTACCAATCCACCCTGATGCAGCTCAACAGCCTCAAGGCCCTTCAGGAACAACAAGTCGCCCTGCAGGAAAAGCTGGAGCAGGCACCGGCCAAAACCACCCGTGCGAAACAGGAGTTGGCCCGGTTGCAGGAGGTGGAAAGCGACAAGCTCTACCAACGCTATCAGGGCCTTCCCCAGGACGAGCTGGAGCGCCTGATCAGCTTCAAGAACGAACAGATTCTCGGCTGGAAAAGTGAGCTGGCCCAGGTCAATAGTGACCTGATCGCAGCCCAGACCCGGCCGGAACGCTCCCAGGCGGACATCGCCCAAAACCAAAGCCGCGAGCAAAGCCTCAACAACGACATTAAGAAGCTCCAGCGCCAGTCCAACTCCGTCCTGGCACAAGACAAACTGGCCTTGAAACAGGTCGAATTGCGCGTGGTGCAACAAAGCAGCCAGCTCCTGCGCCAGCAATTGGCCGGCAACAGTACGCTGAAAGAATACGGGCTTGCCCAACGGGAACTGCTCAACGCCCGCATCCAGCTGGCGGAACAAGAGCTCAGCGCCCTGCAGCGGGCCGTCAACGAACGCCGCCGCACGCTCTCGGAAAAAACCGTGGACGCCGCGGTTCTCAGTGGCGACCGCTCCATTGACAGCAAGCTCTTGCACGAACAGAACGAGCGCAATCGCCAGTTGAGCGACGAGCTGCTGGGTGCCACCAACCAGATCGCCAAGCTGACCCAGCAAAACATGACGGCTCGCCAGCAACTGGACCGGCTTGGCCAGATCGAGCAGAACCTGAGTGAGCAGATTGCCATCCTGAAAGACAGCCTGCTGCTGTCAAAAGTCCTGCAGCAACAGAAAAACGCCTTGCCGCTGGCCACCCAGATGGACTCCAACCTGCCTGACCTGATCGCTGACATTCGTCTACGCCAGTTCGAACTGTCCCAGGAGCGGGAGGCCTTGCGCAATGCCGAGCTGTACGTGACCGGGTTGCTGGTAGAAGCTGCCGACGAGGACGCCAGTCCTGAACTGAAAAGCGAGCTGACCCAGTTGGTGAAAGCCCGGGCCGAGCTTCTGGAGCGGCTCAATACCGAGCTTGGTTCGGCCCTGAACCTGGCAGTCAGCCTGCAGATCCACCAACAACAGATCCAGCAGACCAGCCAAAACCTCCACAAGACCCTGGACGAGCAGTTGTTCTGGATTCCCAGCAGCCCGCTCCTGGATTGGGACTGGCTCAAGAAGCTGCCCCAGCGGCTGACCAAGCAAGTCACCGAGCTGCCCTGGCTGCAGGCTCCCGCCGCGGCCCTGCAGAGTTTCGTCGAGCGCCCGGGGGTGGCCGCCATTATGACGATACTGCTGGCCGGCTTTTTCTACCGACGCCGCTTTATCCTGGAGCGTCTGGCCAAGGTCAACCAGGAGGTGGGCCAGTTTCGCAAGGACAGTGTCTGGCACACGCCCACTGCCTTGTTGCTCAACATTCTGTTGGCCGCTCCCCTGCCGCTGGTGCTTTATTTGACCGGGATCTGGCTGCACTACAGCCCCCTGAGCACAACTCCGGCATTAGGCGCGGCCATGGCGCAACTGGGAATTGGCACCTTCATGTTGCACCTGCTGTCGCGCATCCTGAAGCGGAACGGCATGGCCGAGCGCCATTTCCGCTGGGACAAGAGCCGAGTGACGGCGCTACGCAAGCTGGTCAAGCAACTGGCCTTTGTGCTGCTGCCTCTGACCTTCGTGATCGGCTTGACGGAAAACAGCCCGGCCTCCCTCCAGGAAGACGTCATCGGCGTGATGATCATGCTGGTGGGCTGCGCCATGCTGAGCTTTCTGCTGGGACGCCTGATGCTGCACAGCCCGCCCCTGTACAACTCGCGGGTGCTGCACTTTATCGCTACCCTGGCTATGATCCTGGCCCCGCTAGGCTTTATCATCCTGATTGGCATGGGCTACTACTATACCGCCTTGCAACTGGCGGACCGCTTCGTCTTCAGCCTGTTCCTGCTGATTGCCTGGAGTATTGCCACCGGCCTGGCCGAGCGGGGCCTGCGCGTGGCGGCCAACCGGCTGGGCTATAAACGGGCCCAGGCCAAACGTGAAGCGGCCACCGGCAAGGACAGCGATGTAAAGCTGGAAGTGAACGGGCGGGATATCCAACAGATCAACCAGCAGTCCATGCGGATGATCCAGTTCGGCCTGGTGATCTCATTCGGTGTGCTGATGTATCTGCTGTGGGCGGATCTCTTCAGCCTGTTTACCTACCTGGACGAATTCACCCTGTGGGAATACAGCTCCGGCAGTGGCGATACCCTGTCCCATACCCCCATCAGCGTGCGGGATCTGATCGGCTCACTGGTGGTCGTTGGGCTGACCTTCATGCTGGCCCGCAACCTGCCGGGCCTTCTGGAGATGCTGGTATTGTCGCGCCTGGAATTGCGCCAGGGCAGCGCCTATGCCATCACCACCCTGCTCAGCTACTGCATTGTCGGTATCGGCCTGATCAGTACCTTTTCCAGCCTGGGAGTGAGCTGGGACAAGTTGCAGTGGCTGATCGCCGCCCTCGGTGTGGGTTTGGGGTTTGGTCTGCAGGAAATCTTCGCCAACTTCATTTCCGGCCTGATCATCCTGTTCGAGCGGCCGGTGCGGATCGGCGATACGGTCACCATCGGCACCCTATCGGGTACCGTCAGCCGGATTCGGATTCGGGCCACCACCATTACCGATTTCGACCACAAGGAAATCATTGTTCCCAACAAGACCTTCGTCACCGACCAGTTGATCAACTGGTCCCTGAGCGACACCGTGACCCGGCTGGTCCTGCGCTATGGCGTGGCCCACGGCTCTGACGTGGAACTGGTGCGCCAGCTGCTGCTCCAGGCGGCCGAGGCGAACGAACGGGTCCTGGAGGATCCGGAGCCTATGGTCACCTTAATGACCTTCTCCAATAATGCCCTGGAGCATGAGTTGCGGATCCATGTGCGGGAGCTGTCGGACCGGTTACGGGCAACCGACGAAGTCAACCGGGAGGTCAGCCGGCTGTTCCGGGAGCATGGCATTACCATCGCCTACCACCAGGTGGACCTGCACCTGAAAACCAGTACGGGCCAGGAAAAGCTAATCAAGGGCGTGGAACGCGGAGAGGCGCCGCAACTGGTACAAAATACCTGACCGTTGCGGCGAGCCAACTAACGGACTTAGAACGTTATTCCATCCCTCGGTATAGCTTCCAGGCATCCCGCAGGTGCTTGTCCACGGTATTGCGCATCTCGATCAACTGCTGGCGCTGCCCGTTATCCTGAATTAAGGGGATCACGGTGTAGTCCAGCAGGTTAAGTGCGCTTTGGTGCAGGGAAATCTGGATTTCCATGAACTTCTTATCGAAGCCCTCGGCCG
>JAJUGC010000077.1 GCA_029268325.1 Gammaproteobacteria bacterium
CTATGCCCCTTGACCCAATGCCATTCAATGCGATGGGGCGCAGCGGCCTCATCCAGCGCTTGCCAGAGGTCGGCATTCTTTACGGGTTGTTTGGCTGCCGTCCTCCAGCCATTGCGTTTCCAGTTTTTCAGCCACTCCGTAATGCCACGGCGCAAGTATTCGGAGTCGGTATAGAGATGGACCTGACAAGGACGTTTCAGGGCCTGCAAGGCACGGATCGCGGCGCACAGTTCCATACGATTGTTGGTCGTCATGGGTTCGCCACCACGCAGCTGCTTTTCCACCTTGCCATAGCGTAACAGCGCACCCCAACCGCCAGGCCCGGGGTTTCCCTTGCAGGCGCCGTCGGTGTATATCTCAACAACATTCATTTTTTTGTTCCCGAGAGACTCGATTGACCGCCGGCATGGTACCCACGTTGACGATCCTTCGCCACTTCGGTTTCATCCGGATTAACGCCGCTACCCGTTTCTGGGCCACCACTGTGTAATAGGCGCCGATCGGCAGGCGGGCCCGGGCGCCCCAACGATTCAGAAAGTTTAGAGCATGCAGCCAGCCCAAATTCTTCAAGGGCGGCTGATAAAAATCGTAATGTCGCTCTTTCACCCGGAAATCCAGGAGCGCCAGCCAGTCCTCAAGACGCGCGGGCGACAGGAAGCGGCCAGTCCAAGGCGCCTGCTTACAGGGCCCCAGAATCTTACGCACACCCCACAGGCTATAGGGGTTAAAGCCGACGATAACCAAGTGGCCACCGGACACCAGCACCCGGGCAGCCTCCCGCAGCAACTGGTGGGCCTCTTCGGCAAAGTCCAGGGTATGGTGCAGGATCACCAGGTCCATGGAGTCGCTGTCAAAGGGCAATTCATGGGGTAAAGTGACCAGGGTGCCATCGGGCATGCCCTTGTGCCAGTTGGAAATCGCCGTAATATGATGGCCTACAAGACTGCCCTGACCCACAGGCATACGGTGGCTGACGGGAATCTCCAGTAGGTGGTACCCGTAGAACCCCTTGATGGCCTGACGGATCATATCCCGCTCACGGGCCAGGAGCTGGCGGCCCAGGGGGGTCTGGAACCAGCGTTCATACTGGAGCTGCTGAGCCGATGTGCTTGCAGGTTTCGTCGACTTGCGTCGTAACACGATGAAGCCCTACCTGTTTGTCCAATTGCTGTATGCTGGTCGGCTGTGAACATCTGCCCGGGAGACAACTTATGACAGAAGATATGTATAGCGTCAAACCCCTGCCCGCCTTTACCGACAACTATATCTGGCTCCTGGAAACCAGCGACGGGCGCTGTGCAGTCGTGGACCCAGGAGAGGCCGGACCGGTATTGGCAGAGCTGGACTCAAGAAACCTTAAACTGGAAGCCATTTTGCTGACTCACCACCACAGGGACCATACGGGTGGCGTAGCCGACATCCTCGCCCGCTTTCCGGTTCCCGTCTATGGTTCCGCTGACTCCAAAGTGTCTTCTATCAACCACTTCCTGCGGGATGGCGAGCACATCCGGATTCTGGACACGGAATTTCGTATCCTGGCAATCCCGGGCCACACCCTGGACCACATTGCCTTTTATAGTGAAGCGCCAGTACCCCGACTATTTTGCGGTGACACTCTGTTTGCCGGTGGCTGTGGACGCCTCTTCGAAGGTACACCAGAGCAGATGTACAGATCACTGGAAAAGCTTGCCGGCCTGCCCGATGCAACAGAAGTCTATTGCGCCCATGAATACACTCTCTCCAACCTGCGCTTTGCCCTGAGCCTGGAACCGGAGAACCCGCTGCTACAGGAGCGCCTTGCCCAATGCGAAGACCTGCGCAGCCGCCAGCAGCCCACCCTGCCTTCCCGCATGGATCTGGAACGGGCTACCAACCCCTTCCTGCGCTGTCACGAAGCCCCGTTACAAGACGCTGCAAAACGAAGCGGAGCTTCCGCCAACTCCGTGGTTGATGTGTTCGCCCAGATTCGTCGGCTGAAGGATAACTTTTAGGCTTCATCACAGGGCAGGACGCCCCCACCCCGGGGTGCGTCCTGGGCATTCCGTTACTGATTATTACTTGACCCGCCCCTAGACGATTTCTAGACTTCAACATCGTAAAGCTTCTTCATGTTCTATTTTTCCCACCAAATCAATATCGTGGAGCCACATGTCAAAATTTGTAGTTTCCTGCCGCTCTGGAGTGGCATATGGCCCCTTATGTGTTGCAGTTCTCTGCGGGTTATTAACCACCGCCTGTAGTTCGTTCACCACCCAACAGAATCCATCACACCCCCAAAACGCCCTTGGTTCCGAACTCTATGCATTGGAAGGCCTGGAAACTACTGATGGGACAGAGCTGATCCAGATGGCGGAACTCCAGTCGGATTTCCAATACCTCTACAACAAGGACATTGCTGACCCTTACCAACGTACCCTGGCCGTTTCCCGGGGGCATATGGGCATGCTGGATACGGTTCCCCCGCCCGAGGCCGGCAACGACCTTTGGCAGCGTATCCGTGACAACTTTCAGCTGGATCTGACCTTCAACCATCCACGTATCGAGGCGGAGCTGAACTGGTACATTGCCAACCCCCTGCACATCGAACGTACCATGGAGAGGGGGCAACGCTACATCCACCACATCGTGGAAGAGATCGAAAGCCGAAACATGCCAATGGAGTTTGCCCTGTTGCCGGTCGTGGAAAGTGCCTTTGAGCCTTTTGCTTACTCCCATGGCCAGGCCGCCGGGCTTTGGCAGTTCATTCCAGGCACCGGCAAAATGTTCGGCCTGAAGCAAGACTGGTGGTATGACGGCCGGCGCGACGTACTGGCCTCCACCGATGCGGCCCTGAGCTACCTGCAAAGTCTGGCTAACCGCTTCGAAGGCGACTGGCTCCTCGCCCTCGCCTCCTACAACGCCGGTGCCGGCACTGTCCGAAAAGCCATTCGCCAAAACCAGAAACGGGGCCTGCCCACCGATTTCTGGCACTTGAAACTTCCCCGGGAAACCAGCGCCTACGTGCCCAAACTGCTGGCGCTGGCCAAGCTGGTCAAGCATCCGGACCATTACGACATGGCCCTGATGCCCCTGGAAAACGAGCCGTACTTTGAAGTGGTGGACGTAGGCTCCCAAATTGACCTGTCCCAGGCTGCGGAACTTGCGCAAATCGAACTCAATGAGCTCTATTACCTGAACCCCGCATTTAATCGCTGGGCCACCAGCCCCTTGGGGCCACACCGTCTTCTGGTGCCCAAGCACGCCGCCGAAGTCTTTCGCCAGGCACTTGCCAAATTACCCCCGGATCAACGGGTGAAATGGCTGCGTTATACGGTGAAGTCCGGCGACTCCCTGATTCGTGTGGCCCGCCAACACAACACCAGTGTCGAGGCCATCAAACAGGTTAACAAGCTGAACAATAACCTCATCCGGGTCGGCCAGAATCTGATGATTCCCACCGACTTCAACCCCCGTTTGCAGACTGCCAGCCTGGGGCCCCAAAGCCAGCCGGTCGAACACATTGTTGCCCGGGGGGATACCTGGTGGGATCTGTCCCGCAAATATGGCGTCAGCGTGCAGCAACTGGCAGCCTGGAACAATCGGAGCAGTTCGGACATCCTCCGTCCGGGCCAAAAACTGGTGGTTTGGGAAGGCACTAAGCAATCGGTAGCCACCGCCTCACCGGCTGGGCGCAAAATGGTGCGCCAAATCGGCTACCGGGTCCGAAGTGGCGATTCCCTGTATCGGATCGCCAATAAGTTCAATGTTTCAGTGAGAGATCTTGCCAACTGGAATGACCTCAACACCCGCAAGCACCTGCAACCGGGCCAGAGGCTGAAGCTGTACGTGGATATTGCCAGTATCAACTGATCCATTCCCGGGGGCGGAAAACCGCCCCCTGACTCCCCACGGGCACTCTCTCAAGATTTCATTCCCTCCCACCGCCTGCTCATCGACTGCCAGCTTTCTCCAGAATATTCCCGCCGTCCCTACTTCCAGTTGAACCTATAAAGCGAGACGGAGTCTCATCTATCGCACGCAAATACTTGATCAGGTATTACTTTGGCAGCACTATATGAGAATCGACCGGCCTGTACCTCAGCTTCAACTGGCTTAACGGAACCGTTTGTCACGCCCCCAATCCAATGGGGTGCGCCTTTGATTGACAGCGCCAGAAAAAGAATAATTGCCGATAGGGTGAATCCATAGAACGGCATTCAGAATAAGGGTAGGACTTCCATGTTTTCTTTCGCCAACGGCCTTCGCACTGCACCCCACTTCCCATTTGGCTCTGCAGCAACTTTTTGTCTTACTGCAGCTCTTTCCCTGGGCCTGTTCAACCAGTCTGCCTTGGCCGAGCCCCAGCAAGTTCAGCCCCGGCACGGTGTGGCCATGCATGGCGACGTGAAATACCCTGAAGGCTTCACCCACTTCGATTACGTTAATCCCTCAGCGCCCAAAGGGGGCACCATGCGGCTGAGTGTGGTGGGCGATAACTTCGATAGTTTCAATCCCTTTGTGATTAAAGGCGTGTCGGCTGCGGGCGTTGGTGCCTATCTCTACGATTCCTTGATGAAGCAGTCCGGCGACGAGCCTTTTTCCGAATACGGCCTGATTGCAGAAAAGATCGAGATGCCGGAAGACCGCTCCTGGGTCAGCTTCCATTTGAACAAGGCCGCCCGCTTCCATGACGGCCACCCCATCACCGCCGAAGACGTTGCCTTCACCTTTAAGCTCCTGACCGAGCACGAACAGGCCCAACCGTTCTACCGGGCCTACTGGGGCGACGTGAGCGAAGTCAAAGTCGTCAATGACCACCAAGTCACCTTTATCTTTAAGACTGACCAGAATAAGGAATTGCCCCTGATTCTCGGCCAGATGCCCGTCCTGCCCAAACATTGGTGGGAGAAGCGGGATTTTGGCGCCGCCAACCTGGAGCCCCCCTTGGGCAGTGGCCCGTACCGCATCAAGAGTTTCGACGCTGGCCGCTCCGTAACCTGGGAGCGGGTCGACGACTATTGGGCCAAGGATTTGCCGGTCAACAAAGGCATGTATAACTTCGACACCCTCGTTTACGACTACTACAAGGACAACACGGTTGCCCTGGAAGCCTTCAAGGCCGGGCATTACGACCTGCGCCAGGAGTACACCGCCAAGAACTGGGCCACCCTGTATACCGGTGAAGCCTTTGACAAAGGCCAGATCAAGAAGGAAGAGATCGCCCACGAAATGCCTGTGGGCATGCAGGCGTTTATCTATAATACCCGCCGTCCCGTCTTTCAGGACCGCCTCGTCCGTGAAGCCCTGGCCTATGCCTTTGACTATGAGTGGACCAATGCCAACCTGTTTCATGGCGCCTATACACGTACCGACAGCTTCTTTGAGAACTCTGAGTTGGCTTCCTCCGGGCTACCCAGCAAGGAAGAACTCGAGATCCTGACTCCGTTCAAGGACAAACTCCCCCCCGAGGTCTTCACCACGCCTTATCAGCCACCCTCAACAGCGGCTCCAGGCAGCATTCGGGACAACCTGAAAACAGCCCTGGAAAAACTAGGTCAGGCAGGCTATGAAGTGCGTCAAGGGCGGATGGTCCATAAGGAAACCGGCAAGCCGTTGCAGTTCGAAATCCTGCTGGTGCAAAAGGACTTTGAACGGGTCGTGCAGCCCTTTATCAAGAACCTGCAGCGCCTGGGCGTGCGGGTTACCGCCCGCTTGGTGGACACCAGCCAGTACATCAATCGGGTCCGGTCCTTCAATTACGACATGATTGTTCTCACCTTGCCCCAGTCCGACTCCCCCGGCAATGAGCAGCGGGACTATTGGTCCTCGGTGGCGGTAGACAGCCCCGGCTCCCGTAACTACATTGGCGTCAAAGATCCCGTGGTGGATGAGCTCATCGAACTGGTGATCAGCGCACCCGACCGGGAGTCCCTGATCCACCGTACCCGGGCCTTGGATCGGGTCCTGCTGGCGGGCCATTATGTGATTCCCCAGTGGCATAACCGCACAACCCGCGTTGCCTACTGGGACAAGTTCGGCCACCCCGACACACCTCCCAAAACCGGTATTGATCTCGATACCTGGTGGATCCGGAAATAGTTTTAGACATTCACCCAGAAGGACCCTTTCCGGATCATGGGACTATACATCCTACGCCGTTTGCTGCTGATCATTCCGACTTTGTTCGGAATCATGCTGATCAACTTTTTAATCATTCAGGCCGCCCCCGGCGGCCCCGTCGAGCAGACCCTGGCCAAGCTCCAGGGCATGGGCTCTGAGGTCCAGAGCCGGCTCGGAGGCGGACAGATCGAAACCCAGGTGCAAAGCCGGTCGGAATTCCAGTACCGGGGCGCCCAGGGGCTCGACCCGGAACTGATCGCCCGCATCGAGAAGCTTTATGGGTTCGACAAGCCGCTCTCCGAACGATTTTGGCTCATGCTCAAGAGCTACGCCATGTTCGACTTCGGCGACAGTTTCTATCGGGACCGCAGTGTCACCGAACTGATCGTTGAAAAGCTTCCGGTGTCCATTTCCCTGGGCCTTTGGTCCACCCTGATCATGTATCTGGTCTCGATTCCTTTGGGCATTCGCAAGGCGATTCGGGACGGCAGCCGTTTCGATGTCTGGACCAGCAGCCTCATTGTCGTCGGCTATGCCATTCCCGGATTCTTGTTCGCCATCCTGTTGATCGTGCTGTTCGCCGGCGGCACCTATCTGGATTGGTTCCCTCTACGGGGGCTGACCTCGCCGAACTGGAATGACCTCAACTGGTGGCAGAAAATCCTGGATTATTTCTGGCATCTGGCGCTGCCCATTACCGCGAATGTGATCGGTGGCTTTGCAACCCTCACGATTCTGACCAAAAACTCGTTTCTGGACGAAATCAACAAGCAGTACGTCATCACGGCCCGGGCCAAAGGCCTGACAGAAAAACGCATTCTGTACGGTCACGTATTCCGCAATGCCATGCTGATTGTGATTGCCGGCATGCCCGCGGCCCTGGTGTCCCTGTTCTTCACCGGCTCCCTGTTGATCGAGGTGATCTTCTCCCTGGACGGGCTGGGGCTGTTGGGCTTCGAGTCCACCATCAACCGGGATTATCCAGTGGTCTTCGGTACCTTGTTCATCTTCACCCTGATGGGGCTGATCCTCAAACTGGTGAGTGATGTCACCTATGTGCTGGTGGATCCCCGCATCGACTTCGAAAGTCGGGAGGGTTGAGATGCGCCAACGCTTGTCCCGCATGCTCGCCAGCCCGATCAACCAACGCCGCCTCCAGAATTTCCGCGCCAACAAGCGAGGCTATTGGTCGTTCTGGATTTTTCTGGTCTTGTTCATTTTGTCTTTGGGCGCCGAACTGATCGCCAACGACAACCCCATCCTGGTCTCCTACCAGGGCAAGCTCTATTACCCGATGTTCAAAACCTATCCGGAAACGGAGTTTGGTGGGTTCCTGCCGACAGAGACCAGCTTCCGCGACCCGTTCATCATTGAGGAGATCGAAAGTGACGGCTGGATCATCTGGCCGCTGATCCGCTACCACTACGACACCATCAACTACGACCTCCAGGTACCGGCCCCTGCGCCCCCTTCCCGAGAAAACCTTCTGGGCACCGATGACCAGGGCCGCGATGTATTGGCACGCCTCATCTATGGGTTTCGCATCTCAGTGCTGTTTGGGCTGGTGCTCACCATTGCCAGCAGCATTGTCGGCGTCATCGTAGGAGCCCTGCAGGGTTTCTATGGGGGCAGAATCGACCTGTACGGCCAGCGCTTTATTGAGGTTTGGTCCGGACTGCCAGTGCTGTACCTGCTGATCATCCTGTCGAGCTTCGTCCAACCCAACTTCTGGTGGCTGTTGGGCATTATGTTGCTGTTTAGCTGGATGGCCTTAGTGGATGTGGTCAGAGCCGAGTTCCTGCGGGCCCGTAACTTTGAATATGTGCGTGCCGCAAGGGCTCTAGGGGCATCCAATGGCCTGATTATGTTCCGACACATGCTGCCCAATGCCATGGTGGCGACCCTGACCTTTATGCCCTTTATCCTGACGGGCGCCATTACCACCCTGACCTCCCTGGACTTCCTGGGCTACGGCCTGCCCGTGGGCTCCCCCTTCCTGGGGGAGCTTCTGGCCCAGGGCAAGGCGAACGTCCACGCGCCGCTCCGTCGCGGGAGGTGCGTCTCCTGCCACGATCCTCACGGCTCCAACGGCGCGCACCTCATGAAGGCCGAGGGGGCCGCGAACTGCTACGAGTGTCACGACCGGAAGGCGTTCGAGCAGCCGGTGGTCCACGCCGTCCTGGCGAAGGACGGCTGCAACGCCTGCCACGCCGCCCACAGCTCCGACCACCCGGGCCTGCTCAAGCAGCCCGCCGCCGCGA